>VFJU01000237.1 GCA_009885905.1 Verrucomicrobiota bacterium | reverse complement strand
GCGTAGATGGGTGGAAGAAAACTTGTAGACCAACCGTCCGGCAGAGGGAGTTTGATTTTTTGCATCGCTACCACCAAAAGTAGCACTACTGTTGTTAGAATCCAGGCATAGATTCCAAGTTTTTGTGAGAGAGCTTCTTGTGGTGAGCGACTAAGCCACTGTTTGCGTTCGTTGTTCATTTGATGGCAGGTGATTTTTTTCTATCAAGCTCCAGACGAATACGTGCGAAGAGTTCTTCTTTAAGTTTCTGATAGAGCCCCGGATCAATTTTTTTAGCCTCCTCCGAGCGGGCGTCAGCGAGGGGCCATTTGCCGATGACTTTGAAATCGCGGTCAACCACGATGAAGCCGAGATCGTGAGCGTACTTGCCATTTGCCTCGATGTCGACTGGGTCGCTGCGCTCGCGGACGCCGAAGAATTTGAGTTCTTTTTCGAGGTACTCGTGAGTGGATTTCGCATCTCCGGCATTGAGAAACCACCAGTTTTTAGTGTCTGCGCCGAGGGCCTTGGCGTAATCTGAGAGCTTCTCATGTTGGTCGTTTTCTGGGTCCACAGAGACGCAGGTGAGATGAAAATCTGGGTCACCTTTGAACTCGTCGTAGATTTTGCGGAGTTCCTCACCGTTGCGGATGGCGCATTTTGGGCAGACGGCAAAGAACTGGGCAATGACCCAGACCTTGCCGCGCAAGTTAGAGAGCTTGACGGGCTGGTTGTCCTGATTGACCGCCGAGAGATCCTTGGTGATTTCAAACCACTGAGGGGTAGTGTCCTTTCCAGTGTTCACCACCAAGGGTGCTTGGTAAGGTTTGTTGAGACCTTTTCCAAGCCAGAGTGCGAGACTTACAATGCCGATGCAAATGATGGCGACGCCGGTATAGAACAAGCCGATGGTGGTGTTGCGTTTCATTTGTTTTTGTATTGTTCTGCTAGAAGTTTATCGATGGTGTGATTTAGGAGGTTTTCGAGTTCCTCGACATTATTATTTGCTGTTCCAGTTTTCGCGCCTTTCGCATCCCAAGCAGCGGCTTGTTCGAAGTCAAACGTGGCGATGAAAGGTGGACCACCTTGTTTTTGTGGAACGACGGCTCGGCGGATGTGACCGTTCTTATCGATCAGGATGATTGAGGCATCGTAGAGCCATTTACCATTTAACTCATTTGGATAGATGTTAGTTTTCAGTTCATTTTTGATAAACTTGTGCAAGGTTTTCGGCTCATTTCCACCGACCCACCACTGTGGTAGATTGATACGCTGGGCAGTTGAAAATTCCGTTAGGCTTGGAAGTAGTTTTTCTGCGGCTAGTGGATCAACGACGAGGGTGATGAGGCTAAATTCCTTAGTGGCGATACGGCTTGTGGCGAGGCGTTTCATTACCGCCATGCTAAGTTCTGCTGCTTGTGGGTCGCGAAGACTGGTGATGTTGAGGGCGATGACATTACCACGAAGGTTGACCACGTCGACGATTTTTCCGTCCTGCCGCAGCATGCGAAGATCGCGCTCCGGAGTGATGCGGTAAATCACTGCAGGCCGCTCATCCTTGGCTTGGCTGCTGGTCCAATTATCATAGGCATTGAGAACAAAAAAGCCGCCAAGCAGCATGGTCGCGATCAGAATAAACGCCGTGTTTCGGAGTTTTTTGGGATCGCGGATTGCGGGTTCGAGATTGGGGTCGGATGGAAGCATTAATGTGTGAAGGTAGGCGGAAGTCAGAGGTGGGCAAGCGGGCGAACTTATTTTTTTACGATCTTCATTTCGAACACCAGCGGCCAGTACTTGCCGGTGACGAGCAAGTGGCCCGTACTTGGATCGTAAGCGATACCGTTGAGGACATCGGCGCGGTTGGGTTTAGGCAATTGATTTTTTAAGCCGGTGAGGTCGAGCCAACCGGTGACGTGACCGTCGGTGGGTGAGATCCGAGCGATTTTATCTGTCTGGTAGATATTGGCAAAGATTTGACCATCGATCCACTCGAGTTCGTTGAGGTTGGTGACTGGAATTTTTCCCTCTTTCACCTCGAGAGTTTTCAGTGTGGAGAAGTCTTTGGGGTCGATGAATTTGAGCTTGTTTGAGCCATCGCTCATGATGAGTTGTTTGCCGTCAGTTGTTAGTCCCCAGCCTTCGCCTAGATAGTTGTGTGTGCGGATGGGTTTGAAGGTGTCGGGTTCAAAAACGTAGGCGATATTTTCTTTCCAAGTCAGCACAAACATTTCGCCGCCGACGATGGCCAGGCCCTCGCCGAATACCGTTTTGGCGAGTGGGCGTTTACGCAGAATTGCCCCCGAGGTTGGATCGTTTTCGCGGAGGGTGGACTGGCCGTACATCCCGGTGCTTTCAAAGAGGCGAGAGCCAAGGAGTTGTAGACCTTGGGTGTAGGCGGATTCGTCGTGCGGGCGGGAGGAAATGATCTGATAGCCGAGTTGCTCAGGCTCAGACTTCTGGCATGAATTGAGAGTGAAAAGTACGGCGAAGAGTAGGATATTTTTTTTCACAAGTTAGATGGGATGAAATTGACTCCAGCACTCTAGGAAGCCGGGGGCGAAGTCTTCTGGGTGTGATGCAGTCCAAGCGGAAATTTCTGCTAGAGGAAACCACATCGCTGCGTCCACTTCTGCGGATGGAAAGCGGAGTGTTCCGTCGTAGTGTATCCGGTACAATCTAACGTGTTCCCAGCCGGTGTTAGTGCTGGGAGTGATGCGGGCGATTTCCTCTGGGATGTTCTCCGAGGAGATGCCCATTTCTTCTCCGAGCTCGCGTCGTGCGGCATTTTCGTAAGACTCGCCAGAGTCGAGGTGGCCCGAGACGCTTGAGTCCCAGAGGCCGGGGCACATGTCTTTGAGAAGCGAGCGTTTTTGAAGAAGTAAGTCGCCGCGTTTATTGAAAACAAAGACGTGAACGGCGCGGTGCGTGAGTTTTTGTGCGTGGACCTCGGCGCGGGTGGCGGTGCCGATGACTTGATCGCTTGCGTCGACGACATCGAAGATTTCCCCAGCATTTTGAGGGATATCCTTGAGCGGATGTGGATCAAAACTGCGGGTTAGATCGACCCATTGTGATAGAGTGAGTTCTTCGCCACGGACGGTTGTGCTGACGCCGAGCTGGGTCGTGATCTCATCCCATGGTGGTCCGTCTGGCAGTTGTTTTTTCAGTTGTTTGCGGCGTTGGGAGAAGCCGCGACGGATGAGTTCGTCGAAGAGGCGGTAATCAAATGGCGGAAGTCCACCGATGCGTGGGGTGAGTACGGCGACGCTGGAATCGATTTTCGGTTGTGGATAGAATGCCTCCGGCGGCACCGTGCGTAAAGATTTCACTTCCCAGTTCGCTTGTGTCCGAAGTGATAGAATTCCGTAGTCCTTGGTTCCGGGTTTTGCGCCGAGGCGATCGATCACTTCCTTTTGCAACATGATCACGGCTCGGTCGAATGGATGGGGGCGACTGAGCAAGTTTTTTAGGATCGCGCCGCCGCAGGAGTAGGGGAGATTGCCGAGAAATTTCAGTGGGCGATGTTTGAAGAGTTGGCGACCGTCGAATTTCACACCATCTGCATGGTGGACCTCTACGCTAGGGTCACTGCGGTAACGTTCTGTTAGTGCTGCCGCGAGGCGGGCATCGAATTCGATAAGAATGAGTTTTCGCACATTACCGACGAGGTGTTCGCTGAGCGATCCTGTGCCTGGGCCCACCTCGACGACCGCATCATTGGCGGTGATTTCCAATTGCGAGACGATCCAGCGTGCCATGTTTGGATCGATGAGGAAATTTTGTCCAAGTTGCTTGCTCGGTAGGACTCCCGCGTGATCCAGTGCTTCTCGAATTTCTCGACCCGTCATGGCTGCTTTTCATGAGGCATGAACCGTGGGCGTGCAACTCAAACGAGTGTCGACCTCCGGCGTCTGGTAAATAGTGCGCCGCTCGCGAGGAGGAAGAGCATCGAGATTTCTGGTTCGGGGACCAGCGTGATGCCGCCAAGTGCGGAGTTGATGGCGGTGCTGTAACTGGCGACGTCGATCAGGAGGCTCACGTTGCCAAATGCGGACGTGTTCGCCGCCTGACCTGAAAATCCAGCCACTGCGGTGAAGATGCCGGAAAGTACCCATCCGCTGCCAGAGTAGTAAAACGCGCTTCCGCCCGAGTCGCCGACGGACCCTTGTGCTTCATCGCTGGTGAGCCATTGGTTGCTGGCAGGCTGGTCGAAGTCGGTCATGTAACCGACCGTGTTGTAAGTACCCATTGAGAACGTCCCCTTCGGTCCGCTGATGGGACCAATCGATTCGAAGCCATCGTGAAATTCTGCTTCGATTTGGTTGGTGCCCCAGCGTTTGATGTTAGGACCTGTCCAGTGGTAACCTGTACCAACACTCACCGATGTGGCATCTGGAATGGATGCTACGGTAGCGGCAATTTCCGTGCGATTTTGGCCATAGCCAACCATCAATAGTGCGGTACCAGCGGTGGGAATGGAGGTGGAGATATTCACGGCTGCTAGAGTCGGCACGGCGAGATCGGGGCGTTTGTAGCGGACGAGGCGCAAGTCGCCTCCTGGTAATAGGCCAAATCCGCCGCTTCCCTCGGGTTGGCGATTGTAGGTCAGGCCACCGATGGTCACAGTCGCACCTTGCGTAGCATCACTGCCAATGTGGCGAGCCGTAAGAACCCACACGTCGTGGGTTGTCGCGTTGTATCCCAAATAAATTCCTGAAGCCCCAGCGTACGAGATGACGTTGTCGTAAACGGGTAGAGGAATGCTGTAGATGTTTTCAAACTGAGCCTGCGTGGTGTGACTCGTGGTGTTCCCGCCGCCGCTGGCCCCCGCCACGATCACCGCCAAAGCAGGATTGGCGAATGTTACCGCGAGAAGAAAGGGGAGTAAAACCAGCGATTTCATGGGGAAAATTCTTTAGAGTCGAACGGTAAGATTTCGATTATCATGCATCAAGCTCATTCTCACGGTTGACGGCACATCTTTCATCGTCTCCCATCCGCCTATGCCTGAGCCAAAAAAGAAGAAGCCGATCTCATCTCACCGATGGATCCTGAGCTATCTGATGCAGGAAAAAGCCATCTTTTTGCCTTCGCTTGCGGCGTTATTTTTCACGGCCATTCTTTCGTTAGCGTTCCCGTATTTTCTCAAAGAACTCATCGGCAATCCCACTGATGCGCTCCGCGAGGGAGTCGCTCCCGCTCAAGTGTTAGAAAAATCGAATCGAATCGTGATCATGCTTGTCGGCGTTTTGTTGGTTCAATCCATCATTGCGTTTTTTCGGGTCCAAGGATTTATCCGTTCTGGGGAGGCTGCGTTGAATCGTCTTCGGCGCGATGTGTTTTCGCATCTATTGAAATTGCCAGTGGCATTCTATCAGGAGCAGCGTTCTGGAGCTCTAAGCAATCGAGTTTCTGCGGATCTTGGGGTTGTCCGGGATACGCTTCTCAACGCGGTTCCCCAAGCTGTTAGGCACACGGTGATTCTTATCGGCGGGCTTGTTTTCATCTTCGTGGCCTCGTGGAAACTATCGCTCATTATGCTTGGTAGCGTGCCTATTGTGGTGCTTGCGATTGCATTCTTTGGGCGTAAAGTCCGCGGTTTTTCTCGTGCCGCGCAAGATTCACTCGCGGAGGCCGGCACGGTCATCGAGGAGACCACGCAGTCGATCGTCGACGTGAAAGCATTTGGAAATGAAGAATTCGAAGCCCGTCGCTACGACCGCGCGCTCGACTCGTTTTTTCATGTCACATTGCGAGGCGCGCGCCACCGAGCTGCTTTTCTATCATTCATCATTTTCGCCCTCTTTGGCACCATCGCATTCGTCACTTGGTATGGCTCGCGGATGTATGCAAATGGCGAAATTAATTGGACGAACTTTGCCGCTTTCATTTTGTTTTCTATTTTTGTGGGAGCGTCGTTAGGTTCTTTTCCAGAAATCATTTCCCAGTTCCAGCAGACCGCGGGCGCCACCGACCGCTTGCGCGAAATTCTCGACTGCCCCACCGAGCGCACCGTCGGTTCGGAAGACATTATTTTGCATGGTTCGCTTGGTTTCAAAAACGTTAGTTTTCGCTATCCGTCGCGGGAAGACGTGCTCGTGCTCGATGATATCGCTTTTCATGTCGCCCCTGGCCAACGCGTCGCCTTGGTCGGTCCTTCCGGTGCTGGAAAATCGACCGTTTTTTCGCTGATTCTCGGATTCCATTCACCAGAGTCTGGACACATCGTATTTGACGAAATCGATGCCTCGCAAATCGGCTTGGCTTGCCTGCGTTCGCAGATGGCGATCGTTCCACAAGAGGTGTTGCTCTTCGGCGGTAGCATTTTGGAAAACATCGAGTACGGCAAGCCAGGTGCGAGCCGCAAGGACATCACCCGCGCCGCGGAAATGGCCAACGCCCACGAATTCATTTGCAAGCTACCGGAAGGCTACGAAACGCTGGTCGGCCCTCGTGGAACCAAGCTTTCTGGCGGCCAACGCCAGCGCATCGCGATCGCTCGGGCCATCCTTGCGAACCCCCGCATTCTCCTATTAGACGAAGCGACTTCCGCGCTTGATTCCGAGAGCGAGCGACTCGTCAACGAGGCGCTGGATCGACTCATGGCTGGGCGCACAAGCTTGGTCATCGCCCACCGCCTTTCCACCGTCCGCCATGCAGATCATATTCTCGTTTTCAACCACGGAAAAATAGTGGAAAGCGGCACACACGAGACGCTACTGGCTCGGGACGGCACGTATAAATTACTGGTCGAGACGCAATTGATGTGAATTTCGGCGATTACTTTGCAGAATTCACCGCCATCCATCGGTGGATCATGATTTTTGAGCGACTATTTTCAGCCTCAAAGGCCAGTAATTTCAGAGGTTTTTGACAATTATTCTTTTCATCGAGATTTTTTTTGACAGAGTGGTCGACTTTGGTATGGTCCCGCCGCTCTTCCCCACAGCAAGTCAGGGGTGCCGCGTCTAGTCTCGTTAATCGAGATCGGCCGCGGTGTTTTTGTCTCGTCTAAGGGAGAGTAATACATAACAGCTTGCTCGCGTAGCTCAGGGGTAGAGCGCATCCTTGGTAAGGATGAGGTCGGGGGTTCGAATCCCCCTGCGAGCTCCAGGGTCATCTCGATAAATCTCAACAGTCTCAAGCAGAACAACAACCACCATGGCTAAAGAATCATTCCAGCGCAATAAGCCGCACGTAAACATCGGAACAATCGGTCACGTTGACCACGGCAAAACCACACTCACCGCAGCGATCACTAATACGCTCGCTGAAAAAGGCCTCGCCCAAAAGAAAAGCTACGCCGACATCGACGCAGCTCCGGAAGAACGTGAGCGCGGTATCACCATCAACACGGCTCACGTGGAGTATGAAACCCTCAAGCGCCACTACGCACACGTGGACTGCCCAGGTCACGCCGACTATGTGAAAAACATGATCACCGGCGCTGCTCAAATGGACGGTGGAATCCTCGTGGTGTCGGCTGCGGACGGCCCAATGCCACAAACCCGTGAGCACATCCTTCTCGCTCGCCAAGTGGGCGTTCCTGCACTCGTGGTTTTCATGAACAAGGTTGACCTTGTGGACGACGCTGAACTCCTCGAGCTCGTCGAGATGGAAGTGCGCGATTTGCTCTCCATGTATGAATTCCCAGGCGATGACATCCCAATCGTGATGGGCTCGGCCAAGGCCGCCCTCGAAGGCGATGCCGCTCAAATGGAAAACGTCATGAAACTCATGGATGCTGTGGATTCCTACATCCCTGAGCCTGAGCGTCCGATCGATAAAACATTCCTCATGCCGATCGAAGACGTGTTCTCGATCGAAGGTCGCGGAACGGTCTGCACCGGTCGCGTCGAACGCGGAATCGTTAAGAAGATGGAGGAAGTCGAAATCGTCGGCCTTCGTGACACGCAAAAAACCACCGTCACCGACATCGAAATGTTCCGCAAGCTCCTCGACGAAGGTCGTGCGGGTGACAACGTGGGACTTCTCGTTCGTGGTCTTAAGAAGAACGATGTTGAGCGTGGCCAAGTCATCGCCAAGGTCGGCACGGTCAAGGGTCACACGATCTTCAAGTCCGAAATCTACGTTCTTTCGAAAGAAGAAGGTGGTCGCCACACCCCGTTCTTCTCGAACTACCGCCCTCAGTTTTACTTCCGCACCACCGACGTTACCGGCAGCATCAAGCTTCCTGAAGGCGTCGAAATGGTGATGCCGGGCGATAACATCAACCTCGAAGTTGAACTCATCACGCCGATCGCCATGGAGCCTACCATGCGTTTCGCGATTCGTGAAGGTGGCCGCACCGTCGGTGCAGGACGCGTCGGTGAAATCATCAAGTAATATCATCAATCCACTTCAAGATTAAGCACTTGTGCGGATTCTTGAAGTTTAGAGTCAGGGGCACCTCGCTAAAAACGGGGTGCCCTCGAGTCGCCTCAAAACGTCAGTAGTTCAATTGGTAGAGCGTCGGTCTCCAAAACCGAATGTTGTGGGTTCGAGTCCCCCCTGGCGTGCCATTTTTTGTCTCAGCTTCATCGTCAAACGAAATCATGTTCTTAAAAATCATTAGCTTCCTAGGCGAAGTAAAAGGCGAACTTCGCAAAGCGAGTTGGCCTTGGGAGTCCGATCCAAAGATCAAGGGACTTAAGAAATACAAGGAACTGGTGGACTCGACCATTGTGGTTTTGATCGCAATGGTGTTGCTCGCAGGTTTTGTGCAATTTTGGGACTTTTTCGACGTATTGATCGTCGGCTTTTTCACGAACTTCGACTTCGGTCGTTAATTTTTTGGTTACTCCTTTTCAATCCATCTCCGACCGACCCGTCATGTCAGAATCCAATTCATTCCGCGATCAATGGTACGTTGTACAAGTGCTATCAGGCCAGGAAGGCAAGGTTCGTGACCGCATCGCCCGCACGGCAGAGGCCGAGGGGATGACGGAATACATCCGCGAGGTGCTTGTACCCATCGAAATGGTCTCGGAAATCCGCCGTGGTAAAAAAACCGAGACGAAGAAAAAATTCTTCCCAGGCTACATCATCGTCAACATGAACCTCGCCACCGAGGACAACCAACTGGTCGAAAAGACTTGGTTTTTCATCAAGGAAATGGACGGCGTGATCGGTTTCGCCGGTACCAAAGACCGCCCCGCACCGATGCGTCCCCGCGAGGTCGAGGCGATGCTCTCACAAATCAAGGAGCGCGAGCAAAGCGTGCGTCCTTCTATCAGTTTCGAAGTCGGAGACACCGTGAAGGTGGCCGATGGTCCGTTCCAGAGTCAGAATGGCGTGGTTGAAGAAATCGACCCCGAACGCGGCAAGCTCCGAGTCTCGGTGACGATCTTCGGTCGCAGCACTCCGGTCGAGCTCGAATACTGGCAAGTCGAAAGAGAATAAATTTTTCTCGACCTAATCTCACAAATAGACCACCACCCCTCTCCCGCAAGAATAACCGCATCAATTTATGGCCAAGGAAGTCGTCAAACTCATTAAGCTCCAGATCAAAGCTGGGGCCGCCAATCCATCACCTCCAGTGGGCCCAGCCCTCGGGCAGGCTGGTGTCAACATCATGGCATTCTGTAAGGAATTCAACGCGAACACCCAAGCCCAAGCGGGCGATGTGCTTCCTGTTGTGATTTCCGTTTACAAGGATAAGTCATTCTCATTCATCACCAAAAAGCCACCCGCCGGCAACCTTCTCAAGAAGATCGCGGGACTTGCTTCTGGCTCGAAAGAGGCTAACAAAATCAAGGTCGGCAAGATCACCAAGGCCCAGCTGATGGAGGTCGTGAAGATCAAGATGCCCGACCTGAACACGAAAGATCCAGAAGCCGCTTGCCGCATTCTTGCGGGCACCGCTCGCCAAATGGGTCTTGAAATCGAAGGTTACTAATTCAAGGAGCGTTGGCGTCTCGCCGACATCTTCTTTTTTACTCTCAGCCAACGGCCTCACCGCCTGAGGCACCCCGCAGGAGGGAAAAGCAATCCGCAATTTCCGCCCGAACTGCAAACCACTAATAAAATGGCTAAACACCGCAGCAAACGCTACAAAAAAGCAGTCGCTCTCGTCCAAACGGGCAAGAATTACTCGCTCACCGAAGCTATCAGCACTGTGAAGGAATTCCCAGCGCCGAAGTTCACTCCCACCGTCACTCTCTCGTTCCACCTCGGCGTGGATCCGCGTAAGAGCGATCAAATGGTCCGTGGTTCTGTCTCACTGCCTCACGGCACCGGCAGAAACGTCCGAGTCGTCGTTTTCGCCCAAGGCGCCGCCGCTGAGGCAGCGATCGCCGCCGGTGCCGAGCACGTTGGCTACGAAGATCTCATCAAGCGCGTTCAAGAAGGGTTCACGGACTTCGACTCCGCGATCGCCACTCCAGACGCGATGACCGAAGTTCGGAAAATCGCCCGAGTCCTCGGACCTCGTGGTTTGATGCCGAACCCGAAGACCGGAACGGTCACCGACGACACCGCCAAGGCGGTGCGTGAAGTGAAGGCTGGACGCGTTGATTTCAAACTCGATAAAAACGGTAACGTTTCGGGTTCGATCGGCAAGACCTCCTTCGAGCCCGCTCAGTTGGAAGAAAACGCTCGTGCATTCGTGGACAGCGTGGTCCGCGCCAAGCCGCCATCCGCCAAGGGTAACTACATCCAAGCCGTGACACTTGCGGCCTCGATGCTCCCGGGCATTCCTCTGGAAGCCGCCACCTACACCAAAGCATCTGCTTAATCCACGGTCCGCCAACGCATATGAATCCAGATAAGAAAATCATCATCAACGGCCTGTTGGATCGCGTCAACGCGTCTCCCTACCTGATCGTTATCGATTACACCGGTCTCACCGTGCAGCAATTCACGGAGCTCCGCAACCGCCTCGGGGCAGGGGGTGCCAACTGCACCGTCGCCAAGAACAGCTACATGCGCAAAGCTCTCGCAGAAGCGGGAATGCCAGACATCGGCTCCGACCTCACGGGTCAAATGGCTTACGTCATGGGCGATGCCGAAGTGTTCTCCGCTGCGAAGGTTATCAAGAATTTCGAGAAGGAATTCAAGAAGCCTGAGATGAAAGTGGGAATCCTTGGCAATGCGGTGCTCGACGCCGAAGCGCTCAAGGCCATCGCCGACATCCCATCCCGCGAAGCAGTCCTCTCGCAACTCTTGGCAACTATCCTCGAGCCCGCGACTCGTATCGCACGCGTCATCCAAGCAAAGTTCAATCCAGACGCTGACGACTCCGCTGCTGAAGTCGAAGTTGCAGCACCTGCTGAAGTTGAAGCTGCAGCGCCCGCTGAAGTTGAAGCCGCAGTACCCGCTGCCGAAGTTGAAACACCTGCTGAAGTCGAAGCACCCGCTGCCGAAGCCGAAGTTGAAACCCCGGCTGCTGAATAACAAACAATCTGATGTGATGGTGGTAGCGGCTCCCGTTTCCACCTGAACCCACAATGGTTCCTCGTCGGAGCAACGGCTGTTGCTCTGAAATCTCCGGAGGCTCTGGAGGCGACGATACCGAACAAGGAGAATAAAAAAATGGCTAATATTGATACACTCGTAGAAGAACTCGGCAAGCTCACCGTTTTGGAAGCTGTCTCGCTCGTTAAACAACTTGAAGAACATTGGGGCGTTTCCGCCGCGGCACCTGTCGGCGTTGCCGGTCCTGCTGCCGTCGCAGAAGCTGTCGAAGAGAAGACTGAATTCGACGTGGTCCTTACGGATTGCGGCGCTAATAAGATTGCCGTCATCAAGGCCGTCCGCGAAGTCGCTCCCGGCCTTGGCCTTGCAGACGCGAAGAAGCTCGTCGAGAGCGCTCCCGCAAAAATCCTCGAAGGTGTCGCCAAAGACGCTGCCGAGACTGCAAAGAAAAAGCTCGAAGAGGCTGGTGCCAAAATCGAACTCAAGTAACATCCTTTCAGATAACTCCTGGGGCAGAGCAATCTGCCCTAGGATTTTCTGTCGTAACCGCCGGGAGACTCTATTGAAAATTCAAATTATCATGATCCAACAGATTTTCCCGCCGATTCCGACAAAACTTTCCAACGCTTGATTCACACCGCCTGAGACCGTTCGCGGCTCAGGCTCAATTTGTAAGAAGAATACTACTAAACGCCATGGCTGAACGTCTTTATTTCGGGAAATTCGAGGAAGTCATCGAGCCACCTAACCTCATTGAGGTTCAGAGTCGCTCCTATGATGAATTCCTCCAAAAGGATGCGCTCCCTAGCGAGCGCGCAGATGCAGGTCTCCAAGCGGTTTTCCGCGAGGTGTTCCCTATCAAAAGTTACGACGAGGCAATCGAACTGGATTTCGTAGCCTACGACATCGAGGATCCAAAAATCACATCTCTCGACTCGCTGCGCAACAGCGAGAGTTTCAGCGCGGCGCTCTATGTGACGTTTAAGTTGAAAGACGAGACTGGTACCAAAAAGGAGCGCGTCTATATGGGCGAACTCCCGATGATGACCCGTCGCGGAACTTTCATCATCAACGGCGCTGAGCGTGTCATCGTCTCCCAACTCCACCGCTCGCCGGGGATTTGTTTCGAGACCTCTCAACACTTGAATGGCAAGTTGCTCCACTCTTTCCGAATCATCCCCGACCGCGGATCATGGTTGGAAGTGCAGTTCGACACCAACGACCTGCTCTACGTCTATCTCGACCGCCGCCGCCGCCGCCGTAAATTCCTCGCCACCACCTTCCTCCGGGTGCTCGGCTACCCGACCGACCGCGACATCGTCAGCCATTTCTACTCACCCGAATCTCTTCGCCTCAGCGAGTCGATGGACGAAGGCGAACTCGGCCACAAGGTACCTTTCGAGGATATCCTCGATGGCGAACTCACCGTGGCAAAGGCTTACGAGCCGCTCACCATCGGCATCGTCCGCCAGTTGCTGACCCTCGGGCACAAGAATGTGGAAGTCATCGACGGCCGCGAAGATGAAATCCTGCTCAAGTCGCTCCGCAAGGATCCAGCGAAGGACGAGGAGTCCGCGCTCAAGGACATCTATCGGAAACTCCGCCCAGGCGACCCACCGACCGCGGCAAATGCCCGCGCATTGCTCAAGCGTCTATTCTTCGATGCGAAGAAATACGACCTCACACGCGTCGGTCGCTACAAGATCAACCAAAAACTCGGCATCCAAGTGGACTCCGACCAACGGATCATGGTGCCCGAGGATTTCCTCGCTGCCGTCCGCTACATCCTCAAGCTGAAAAAAGGCGACGGTGTCATCGACGACATCGACCACCTCGGCTCACGCCGCGTCCGTGCGGTGGGTGAACTCCTCGCGAACCAGTGCCGCGTGGGCCTCGCCCGTACCGAGCGCTTGGTGAAAGAGCGTATGACTTTGTTCGACGTGAACATCGAAGGCATGACCCCGCAGAAGCTCATCAACCCGAAGGCGCTCTCCGCCGTCGTGCGTGATTTCTTCGGGCGTTCGCAGCTTTCGCAGTTCATGGACCAAACGAATCCACTCGCCGAGTTGACGCACAAACGTCGTCTCTCCGCGCTTGGACCGGGTGGTCTCAACCGCGACCGCGCCGGCTTCGAAGTCCGCGACGTGCATCCATCCCACTACGGTCGGATCTGCCCGATCGAAACTCCAGAAGGACCTAACATCGGCCTCATCAACTCGATGTGTACCTACGCTCGTATCAACGAGTTCGGATTCATCGAAACTCCATACCGCCGCGTGGTGAACTCAAAAGTCACCAACGAAATCGAGTATCTAACCGCAGACCAAGAGGAAAATTTCCTCATCGCTCAAGCGAACAACCCGATCGATAAAAAAGGCGTTTTCCAAACCGAGCGCATCACAGCTCGTGAAAAAGGCGGCGAGTTCATTGAAGCACTTCCAGCGGATGTGAACTACATGGATGTCTCTCCGAAGCAACTCGTCTCCGTGGCTGCCGGTTTGATTCCGTTCCTCGAGCACGACGATGCTAACCGAGCGTTGATGGGATCTAACATGCAACGCCAAGGCGTGCCACTGCTTGTGTCCGAGTCACCGCTCGTCGGTACGGGTCTCGAAGGTAAGGCCGCTCGCGATTCGCGCGCTGTGGTGGTTTCCGAAGCCGACGGCATCGTTGCCGCCGCCACAGCGGAAATGATCGTGACCTCCCCAGACGGCAAACTGCCTGTTTCCGAAGAGAAATTCCTCAGCGAAGCCGATTCGGTGAAAACGAATCTGGAGAAGGGCGTCATGGTCTATCCGTTGCGAAAGTTCATGCGCTCGAACGCAGGCACCTGTATCAACCAGAAGCCAATCGTCAAGCTAGGCCAAAAAATTAAAAAAGGCCAAGTCCTTGCTGATGGACCTAACACCGAAGACGGCGAACTCGCCATCGGTCGTAACGTCCTCGTCGCATTCATGCCATGGAATGGCTACAACTTCGAAGATGCCATCGTCATCTCCGAGCGCGTGGTCAAAGACGACGTATACACTTCGATCCACATCTCGGAGTTCGACGTCGCTGCACGTGACACCAAACTCGGTCCGGAAGAAATCACCCGGGATATCCCGAACGTCGGCGAAGATGCACTCCGCAACCTCGACCACGACGGCATCATCCGCATCGGTGCAGAAGTGAAACCTGGCGATATCCTCGTCGGTAAAATCACTCCAAAATCTGAAACGGAACTCGCCCCAGAAGAGCGCCTCCTCCGCGCCATCTTCGGTGAAAAAGCCGCCGATGTGAAAGACACTTCCCTCCGCGTGCCATCCGGTTGCGTCGGAATCGTCCAAGACGTCCGCGTCTCACAAAGCGGATTCGCCAAGAAGCGCATGGACAAGGTGGATCCGGTCGAACTGAAAAAGACGCTGAAGAAGATCAACGACGAGCATAAAAAGAAAGCTGACAAACTAACGGACGACCTCACTGAGCGGCTCTCGGATATTTTGTTAGGTGAAAAAATTCCGCTCGACGTGGTCAACGCGCAAACCGGCGAAATCATCATCCCGGCCAATCGCAAGATCACCAAGACACTACTTCGCAAACTCGCTTCGGTTCACGACCATATCGAAATTGATCCTTCCCCAATCCGTAACAAGATTTTGGAAATCATCACTTCGTTCGAAGGTCGCTTCCAAGAACTCGACACCGAGCGCGAGCGTAAACTCGATTCGCTCGAGTCCGGTGATGAAGTTGATCCGGGCGTTATCAAGGAAGTCAAAGTCTTCATCGCTGCCAAACGGAAACTCTCCGTCGGTGATAAAATGGCGGGTCGCCACGGAAACAAGGGCGTTGTTGCCACCATCGTCCGCGAGGAAGATATGCCTTATCTATCAGATGGAACTCCGGTGGATATTTGCCTCAACCCGCTCGGCGTACCATCTCGGATGAACGTCGGTCAGGTGCTTGAAACCCACCTCGGCGTCGCTGCCAAGGCACTCGGATTCAAGGTGGCGACACCGATCTTCGACGGCATCAAGGAAGAGGTCATCTGGGACTTTATGTCCAAAGCCAAGAAGGTCGATGGAGTTAAATTCATCGGTGACAACGGCGAACTCCGTGAGCGCCGCCCCGGCGAACCGGAAGGTCGCGGCTACACTTGGATCGGGGATGGCAAGGACGGCACCACCGGTGGTAAATCGACCCTCTATGATGGTCGCACCGGCGAGGCATTCCACAACCCAGTCGTGGTCGGCATGATCTACATCTTGAAACTCGGTCACTTGGTTGCCGACAAGATTCACGCCCGGGCCGTGGGCCCTTACTCGCTTGTCACTCAGCAACCGCTCGGTGGTAAGGCGCAATACGGTGGCCAACGTTTTGGAGAAATGGAAGTTTGGGCGCTCGAGGCCTACGGCGCGGCTTACACTCTCCAAGAACTTCTAACTGTAAAATCGGACGATGTGCAAGGACGCACCCGGATCTACGAGGCCATTGTCAAAGGTGACAACAACCTCGAAGCCGGAACTCCTGAATCATTCAACGTTCTCATCAAGGAAATGCAATCCCTCGGCCTCGACGTCCGTCCGGGTCGCAAGGGATCCACTCACGGCTCCGGCATGACCGGTGGCCTGGATGACTACTCCCTGGATGATCTTACCCTGTAATTTAAAACGCGAACCCTAACCTGATCTAAACCGTTACTACCAACATGAGTGTCGATAACAACCTTCGCGAACTATTTGGCGTGGACGAACGCCCAGAGCAGTTCGACCAAGTTTCCATCACCGTGGCATCACCGGAAATCATTCGCTCTTGGTCCAAGGGCGAAGTGAAAAACCCGGAAACCATCAATTACCGGACGTTTAAGCCTGAAAAAGGTGGCCTGTTCTGCGAGCGGATCTTCGGACCCACCCGCGACTGGGAATGCGCCTGCGGCAAATACAAAAGGATCAAACACAAGGGCGTGATCTGCGACCGTTGCGGTGTCGAAGTGACGCTCAGCCGCGTCCGTCGCGAGCGCATGGGCCACATCGAACTGGCGGTGCCGGTTTCTCATATCTGGTTCTACAAGTGTATGCCTTCGCGTATCGGTTTGATGTTAGATATGAGTGCGCGTCAGTTAGAGCGCGTGATTTACTATGAGGACTACGCCGTCACCGAGCAGGGCAACACCGCTCTCGAAGTCGGTCAACTCCTTACGGAAAATGAACTCCGTGAGGCGGAAGACACCTATGGCGAGGGTTCGTTCCAAGCCAGCATGGGTGCCACAGCCATCATGGAATTGCTCCGCCAGTGCGATCTTCCCGCCCTCATCGTGGCGCTAGAAGAAGAGCTCGGAACCACTAAGTCGAAGCAGAACAAGAAGAAGCTCTCAAAGCGGCTCAAGATCACGCAAGGTTTCCTCCAGTCGAAGTCACGTCCCGAGTGGATGGTTCAAACCGTGCTTCCAGTGATCCCACCGGACCTGCGTCCGCTCGTGCCACTCGAAGGCGGCCGCTTCGCCACCTCCGACTTGAACGATCTCTATCGCCGCGTCATCAACCGCAACAACCGCCTCAAGAACCTCCTGCTCCTTAAAACGCCGGAAGTCATCATTCGCAACGAAAAGCGGATGCTCCAAGAAGCGGTGGACGCCTTGTTCGACAACGGTCGCCATGGCCGCGCCGTCACTGGTGCCGGCAACCGCCCACTGAAATCGCTCTCCGACATGCTCAAGGGTAAGGGTGGCCGTTTCCGCCAAAACCTACTCGGCAAGCGCGTGGACTACTCAGGTCGTTCCGTCATCGTCGTCGGTCCCGATCTCAAACTCGGCCAGTGCGGTCTTCCGAAAAAGATGGCCCTCACCTTGTTCGAACCGTTCATCATCCGCCGCCTCAAGGAGCTTGGCTACTGCCACACGGTGCGCTCGGCCAAGAAGATGATCGATCGTAAGACCACGGAAGTCTGGGATATTCTAGCAGAAGTCACCAAGGGACACCCGATCCTCCTCAACCGTGCGCCGACGCTTCACCGTCTTTCGATCCAGGCGTTCGAGCCGAAGCTCATCGAAGGTGAAGCCATCCGCGTTCACCCACTCGTTTGCACGGCTTACAATGCCGACTTCGACGGTGACCAAATGGCCGTCCACGTCCCGCTTTCGATCGAGGCCCAGATGGAGTGCCGCCAGTTGATGCTTGCGCCTAACAACATCTTCTCGCCCGCATCCGGTCGCCCTGTCACGGTTCCTACTCAGGACATCATTCTCGGCACTTACTATCTAACATGGGCAGGTACCCGCACTGAGAAAGATCGCGAAAAAGAAGAGCATATGCCGCTCTTTGATAATGCGTCCGAAGTTGAATTTGCCCTTGCATCTGACAAGATCGAATACCACCAGTGGATCCGCATCCGTAACCCCGACCACGGCAAAAACACCGTTTTCGGTTACAAAGGCGAAGATCTCACCGCCAAGGACCTCAAGGAGCTCACCCCGCTCCAGCAAGCGCTCCGCCAAGGCAAAATCATCGAGACCACTCCCGGTCGCGTTCGTTTCAATGAAATCTGGCCTGCGGGCGTCGGTTTCATCAACAACAACGTCGGCAAGAAACAAATCGGTGACATCATCTGGCGCTGCTATCAGGTTTCCGGCAAGCCGAAGACTGTCGAGGTGCTAGACGAATTGAAAAATCTCGGTTTCCGTGAAGCTACCCGCTCGGGAACTTCCATCGGAATCGTCGACATGGTCATCCCCGAGGAAAAGCCAGAAGTCATCGCCAAGGCCTACGAGGAAGTCGAAAAAGTCACCAAGCAATATCGCAACGGTGTCATCACCGACGGTGAGCGCTATCAGAAAGTCGTCGACGTCTGGACTCAAGCCACCGACACCATCGCCAACGCGCTCTATCGCAAGATCGAGTTCAACGAAGGCAAGAAAAAGGCATCGCCTCTCTTTATGATGGTCGATTCCGGTGCCCGTGGTAACAAATCGCAGATCAAACAACTCGGCGGTATGCGCGGACTGATGGCCAAGCCATCCGGCGAAATCATCGAACGTCCGATCATTTCTAACTTCCGTGAAGGCCTCACAGTGCTTGAGTATTTCATCTCCACTCACGGAGCTCGTAAGGGCCTCTCCGACACCGCTCTGAAAACGGCTGACTCTGGCTACATGACCCGTAAATTGGTCGACGTGGCGCAAGACGTCATCGTCTTCAAGCAGGATTGCGGAACCGCGAACGGCATCACCGTCGCTGCCATTTACGATGGCGACGAGGAGTCGGCATCGCTTTCCACCCGCATCTATGGCCGCGTCTCGTGCGAGCAAATCAAGGATCCTGTCACCGGCGGTGTCTTGGTCGAAATCGACGACGTTATTAACGAAGTCCAAGCACGCTCGATTGAAAATATCGGTGTTCTCAAACTGAAGATCCGCTCGGTGCTCACTTGTGAAGCAGAGCGCGGATGCTGCGCGAACTGCTACGGATTGAACCTCGCCACTGGCCTCCCCGTGAAAATCGGTGAAGCCGTCGGCATCATCGCCGCTCAATCGATCGGCGAGCCAGGAACTCAGCTCACCATGCGGACGTTCCACGTCGGCGGTGTGGCGGCTGCCACGTTCAAACAACCGATCATCAAGGCCAAGAATACCGGTCGCCTCGTCTACAAGGAAATGCGCACGGTGCAAGACGTCGATGGCCACTGGGTCGTTCTTAACAAAAACAGCACCATTTCCATCCGCGACAAGGAAGGCCTAGAGTTAGAAAGCCATCAGATCGTTATCGGCTCCGTGATTTCCGTGAAGGATGGCGAAGACGTGAAGAAAGGCGATACGGTTGTCACTTGGGATCCTTACAACGTACCGATCCTCACCGAGAAAAACGGTAAGGTCGAACTCCGCGACATGATCTCCGGCATCACTGTTTCTAACGAAACCGACAAGGAGACCGGTAAAAAAGGCATGGTCGTCACCGAGCACAAGGAAGATCTCCACCCACAAGTCGTCATTATCGACGAGAAGACCAAGGAAATCAAAGCGAGCTACTCCATCCCCGTCGGCGCCCACCTTTCTGTCAAGGAAGGCCAAGTCATCACCG
>VFJU01000160.1 GCA_009885905.1 Verrucomicrobiota bacterium | reverse complement strand
CGCAGCTGATGACCCTGCTGGATTCGGAATCCATCCTGTTTCTGTAGCAGCGCCTCGACACGATACCGCTCCCGCGAAAGCTGCGGACTTTACCGACGAAGACCTTCGCAACGCTCTCGAGCCTCTCATCGGTGATGCTCTTCAGCACGGCGGTCACTCGATCGGAAATTCTAGCATTAGAGATCTCGAGCCGATGTTACGTGCCACCATCCGCCGTGCCTTGGCTGAATACTCACCCACTTCGCGACCGTTCCGGAAACCTAAAGTATACGATCGCCTCATTTGGCATTTTGAAGCACTCGTCACCAGCCGCACTTACGAAGACATTCTTTTTGAAAAAACTCACCGATTCCAAGTCGAAGAAGTTTACCTGCTAGATTCTGCTAGCTCAGCCTTGATCTCCTTCGCGAGTTGCAACCCCGCACGTCATAACTCCGCCAAAAAAGTCACCCCGACGGTGCATAGCATTGTCAGCAAGCTCCGCACTTCTGAAGGAAAGCTTCTTAACTCCATCGAGATTCAAGACCACCGCAACGCTATCGCCTGCCATGGGACCATGGCAAATCTCGTCGCAGTGGTTCACGGACAGACATCCGAATTAATCTTTTCCGACTTGAATTTCGCGCTGAAGCGAATCGAGGAACGTTTCAGCGAACAGTTTAAAGCGAAGGGATCACCACTTCTGTTAGCATTGCAGCCATTCCTCGAGGATTGCCTACTGATTCAGGCACCCGCTAGCTCTTTTTAGATACGCAACAAGCCGACTACGGGTTCAATTTTTTAACAGGGCTGCAGCATAAAACCCATCGAAGCCAGTCGCTGCCGGTGACACTGGCTGTTCTTCAAGCAGGGTAAAGCCCCCTTTGGCTAACAACTTGTCAATCGCCGCCCGATTTTCCGAAGGCAGGATCGAACAGGTCGCATAAACGAGACGACCACCGGGCTTGAGCATTGCGGTGTAACGATCTAACAAATCTGCTTGTATCCCCCGCAATCGCTCAATGGCAGCGGGCTTGAGGCGCCATTTTAAATCAGGCTGACGCTTGAGCGTACCAAGCCCGGAGCATGGGGCATCGATGAGCAAACGGTCGGCAACTTCAAAAAAATCAACAGCAGTGGCGGCGTTGATTTCCTTGGCCTTGATGCACTTGTTCGCGTTGGCGCGTTTCGCACGACGTTCAAGTTCGCCGAGTTTTTTCGAGTCGATGTCCATGCCAAAGACGCGCCCCTCCCCCTTCATCAGGGCGGCGAGATGCAGAGATTTTCCCCCAGCACCTGAGCAGGCATCGATGACGCGCTCACCGGGCTGTGGGTCGACGAGTGGCGCGATCCACTGCGAACCGGCGTCTTGAATTTCCACCCGACCGTCCAGTCGGAGGGACTTAGGCAAGGATTTCCCGGGAGCGAGCACCAATGCGTCCGGAAGACCGGTGACTTCTGTGGCGACGATTTGGAAGCTCGCAAGCCAAGCGATCACCTCTGGACGGGTGCTGCGTAGGGTGTTGACGCGTAGAAAAATCGATGCGCGCTGATTGAGCGCTGCGAGTTCAGCGTCCCATGCATCGCCCAACTCCTCCTCGCCGAGAGCGTCAAGCCAATCAGGGATCGACTCACGGACGGCGCGAGACTGGGAAAAAAGTTCGGCTTCGCGGGCTTTCATTTCCTCGGCGGACTTGCCGTTGTAAGCCCACCACTCGGGAATATCATACCCCATACGGACCCACTGCGCGGCGCAGAGTGCCGTGGTTTCCTCGCTATCCACGAGGAAGCTAAGGACACGGCGCCAGCGGGCCACCTCGAAAACCGTCTCGGCGATAAAGCTGCGGTCGCGCTTCCCCCATTTTGGATTTTCCTCAAAGGCGGTGGCGAGTTCGTGGTCGAGGACGCGGTGCTCGCGAAAAACAGACTTGGCGATGTTAGAGGCGGCCTCTGCGAGGATGCGGTGCATTTTCATGAAGACGCACGGTTCCCT
>VFJU01000402.1 GCA_009885905.1 Verrucomicrobiota bacterium | reverse complement strand
TCAAAAACAATTTCTATCATAAAAAATGATTGGCGACTTCACGGATTCGACATTTGGTAGAGTGAACGGCCATTTCACGTTTTTCTTCTAAGTTTCGCGAGCAATCCCATTGCGCCTATGAGTGAACCTCACCCAGCAAATCGTTCTGATCCGCAGGCGGAAGTTGTTAAGCATGCGACGAGTTTCCCTAACATGAGTCAAAAGCGATGGGGTGGAGCAACGGTGGCACTTGTCGTGCTTTGCCTGCTTTACATCCCGATGTTACGTGCTTGGTATCGGGTGTCCATGACCTCGGATCTGCACTCGCATGTGATTGTGATCCCGCTGGTAGTCATTTATTTGTTAGTAACTGGGCGTAAAGATCTCGATTGGAAATCGCCCCCTTCATGGTTAATCGGACTCTCGGTGATGGGTCTAGCAGCAGCGGTTTTGGGATGGGAGACCGTTATGAAACTTCGTGGGTCTGAGACGGACATGGTGGCGATGAGGGCGCTGTCATTTGTTGGGTTCGTATGGGGAATTGGATTTTTGTTTTGTGGCACCCGTTGGATGCGGTCGGCGGGGTTTGCGATGGCATTTCTCCTATTTATGATTCCCTTGCCCGGTTTTCTCGTAGAGCAATTGGAACAGTTTCTAATGATGGCGTCTGCCGGACTAGCAGAAATTCTTTTTTCAATCGGAGGAGTACCGATCTTCAGGAATGGGCAAGTGCTCGAACTGCCTGGGATGGTTCTCGAGGTGGCGGAAGAGTGCAGTGGCATTCGTTCGTCGTGGGTGTTACTCATCACCAGCCTACTTGCAGCTCATCTGTTATTGCCCACTTTGCCACGCCGGATTGCTTTGGTCGCAGCGGTGTTGCCGTTAGGTATCTTGCGTAATGCGGTTCGGATTTACGTCATCGGCTGGCTCTGCGTGCATTATGGGCCCGAAATGATCCACAGTTGGATCCACCACAAAGGTGGGCCGGTCTTTTTCGCTGCTTCACTCGTGCCCTTGTTCTTGCTGGCGTGGTGGCTGCGCAAAAAGGATGTCCAAATTCCAAGCCGTGAGTCGGTAGGTGAGCTCGAGGCTAAATTAGAGAGTGACTCCACCGAAAATTAAGGGCATAACTCCCTGACCATTTGGCACTTTTCTGACAAGTCGGCCAATCCCCCCTAACTAATTTCTTTTTGCTTAGTTTGATTTTGCCATACTTGAATATGAAAACAATGAACCTAACAACACTGGGCGCTTTCGGGCGCGTTATTTATTCGCTCGCCTCGCCGAGACGTTGCAGCCGCGCCTTGTTTGCTACTTTCACCGGTAGTGCATGGATCGCGGCTTTTTTGCTGACCACCGCGTGCGGTCCTCCGGCCAATTATGCGATCCCATCCAACGTGGCCACCGCTGCACCGCGCGGGACGCTTGCGGTCGGCGACAAAGTCCGGGTCGCTTACCCGGGCGCTGTCGAGCTTAACCAAGTTTGTAAGATTCAGGCCGATGGTAAAATCGGGCTGCCGATGGTGGGTAGTGTCTCGGCTGCGGGTCAAACCACCAGCTCCCTGCAATCAACGCTGAAAGCAATGTATGAGACGCATCTCAATGACTCGACAGTATTTGTTAGCCTCGAAGAACCTGCGGCAACGGTCTACGTTTCAGGAGAGGTCGGGGCACCGGGTAAGGTTCCGTTGGATCGCTCGATCACGGCGCTTGAAGCGGTGATGGAAGTCGGTGGCTTTTCGAAATTGGCAAACCCTGCGAAGGTTTATGTGATTCGTACCGAGGGTGGTAAACAAAAGCGCTACGTTCTAAATCTAGCAGATCCGTTGAGTGGTAATGAGACCCAAGCATTTTATTTAAGAGCTTACGACGTTGTTTTTGTAGAACGGAGTAACTGGTAGTTCTTTTGTCAAACTTGGATTATTGAGAAAAGGGGTACCGTCGCACGCGCGACCGTACCCCTTTTTGTCATTATCGATACAAGATTTCACATTCAAAGTTTTAGCGAATGGATCAGAAAATTCTTACATGGCTGGCATGCGGTCTTTGTCTTGTGACGGGACTTGCAGCGGTAGGGTTGCGACCTAAGATTCTCCTGAATTGGTGCTTTTTTATCGGCATGGTCTTATTGGCCGCTGAGCGATTATTGGAACAGAAGGCATTCGACACCATCGTGGTTGGGGATGATATTTCTCAGGTAGGGGGGTGGCTTGTGGGCACCATGTGGATCAACTCGCTGATGCCCGTATTTTGGCTTACCTTTAGCCTGATGTATGCTCGAGGAAATGCCTCGGAGTTCCTGCACCGCTGGAAATGGTTGCTTTTGGTCGCCACGGTATTTCCAACGGCATTGATGTTGGGTGCGATGGGTCCCTTGTTAGTTTTTCTGGTTGATGGAAAAAGCCAGGTGATCCAGTTTTCCGCTGCAGGCAAAATTTGGTTGTTGCTGCTACTGATGGTTACGCTGGGTATCCTGACCAACTTCGAGAAGACATTTCGTGCTTCCGTGGGAATGACGCGTTGGCGGATCAAGTACATGTTCTTGGGAATGGCAATG
The DNA here is from genome assembly GCA_009885905.1 of Verrucomicrobiota bacterium. Taxonomy (GTDB): domain Bacteria; phylum Verrucomicrobiota; class Verrucomicrobiia; order Verrucomicrobiales; family Akkermansiaceae; genus Luteolibacter. Next base: position 2,769 of record VFJU01000402.1, on the reverse strand, counting down.
ATCTTCGGAGTGAAGATCTACACATTGAGTCAATATCTGTTATTTTCTGCGTATGATCCTAGCCTGTCCATGCTAGCGACCTTGGGGGTGATCTTGGGGTGTTGTTTGATCGTGATCGGGCATTTCCGCTCGGGGTTGGGAACTGTGGATCTCTATCCGTCACGTGCAGTGTTACAGGGTTCGCTCACGATTATCCTCGCGGGGGTCTATTTTTTGATCGTTGGAGTGCTTGCCCAAGTGGTCGCCATGATGGGCGGCATCAAGAGTTTTTCGGCGCAAGCTTTGGTGGTTCTTCTGGCTCTAGTGGGCTTGACGATTTTACTTTTGTCGGATCGCTTACGTTTAAGTTTGCAGCGATTTGTAAGCCGTCATTTTCAGCGCGCGGAGCGTGACTATCGTAAAATTTGGACGGAGTTTACTCAGTGCACTTCCAGTGTTCTTGATGTTAATCGACTGGGAGTGAATGCAGCTGAGGTGATTTGTGAGAATTTCCATTTGCTAGGGGTTACAATATTTCGCGTAGCCACCGATAATTCAATGTTAGATTGCCTGAGCTCAACGGAAAAGAAATTCCTTCAGGTGCAGGTCGATTTTGATGTCGAATGGATGTCGGAGGTTCGCGGTTTGGTGCGCCCCTTTAATTTAGAAAGCCAAAGTCAACCGTGGGCTGAGGTCTTGCGTAAAGTTTGCCCAACGAAGTTTGCTCATGGTGGCGATCGTTTGGTCATTCCACTTGTGGCATCCGAGCAGTTAGTGGGTTTGATCGTATTGGCAGACCGCGTGAATGGCGCTGCTTACAGCCATGAGGAAATCGATTTGTTAGGTTGTATTGGTAATCAGCTGGCAGCGGCATTTCTGACCAGTTCCCTAACTGAAAAAGTCTTGCAGGCCAAAGAACTTGAAGCGTTTCAGACGATATCGACCTTTTTCGTCCACGACCTTAAGAATGCGGCAAACAGCCTTAATCTAACTTTACAAAATTTACCGATCTACTTTGATGATCCTGAATTCCGAGTGGACGCCGTCAAGACGGTTGGTCGGACGGTCGAACGGATCAATCAGATGATCACTAAATTAAGCAGCTTGCGTCATGAACTACAACTCAGGCGTGTCCCCACGCGGCTTGACGTGCTATGTGAAAAATTGTTAGATCAGATCGATGCGGAGACAAAAAATACCACGTTGATCGAGCGCGATCTGCAACCGGTGGCAGAAATTTCGCTCGATCCAGAAGCGATGCACAGCGTGTTGACTAACCTTGTGGTCAACGCCCGTGAATCGATGACAAGTGCGGGCGTCACCCGCGTCGCCACACGGATGGAAAATGGTAAATTGCTGCTAACCGTTACGGATGAGGGTGGCGGGATGAGTCCGGAATTCATCAAGAATCAGCTTTTCCGACCCTTTCACTCGACAAAAACTAAAGGCTTGGGAATTGGTCTTTTTCAGTGCAAAAAAATTGTGGAAGCTCATCAAGGCAACATTAGCGTGGCAAGTACGGTGGGTCTTGGCACTTGCTTTACCATTTTGTTTCCCGCCACCACCGATTTGACGCAGGATATGTCTCCATGAAACCTAAGATTCTAATCATCGACGACGACGAGGAGATTCGCACCCAGATGAAATGGGCGGTGGTTTCTGATTACGATGTCGCTTTGGCCGGTGACGGCGTCGAGGCGATTGAGCGGTTTCGTAGCCACAAGCCACAAGTCGTATTGTTAGATCTTGGCCTACCGCCAAGTCCAAATGATACGCAAGAAGGCATGGCGACCCTTGCCGCCTTGTTGACCTTGAATCGCAGCGTCAAGATCATCATCATTTCTGGGCAGAGTGACCGTGAAAATGCCATGCGTGCGATCGGCGCGGGGGCTTATGATTTTCTCAGCAAGCCGGTGGATATTGACCACCTCCGCGTGCTCTTGCAGCGGAGTATTTTTGTCTCCGAGTTAGAGTCGGAATACCGCCAACTGCAAAACGAAGAGCGGCCCGGAATTTTTGAGGGCATAATGGGTAGTAGCGACAAGATGGAGGGGGTCTTCAAGACGGTGGAGAAAGTCGCTAAAGTTGCGGCACCTGTCTTGATTCTCGGCGAAAGCGGCACCGGTAAAGAAATGATAGCCACCGCGATCCACCGCCGCAGCCCTTTGAAGGACAAGCCATTTGTGGCCATCAACTGCAATGCCATTCCTGAGAGTCTAATCGAAAGCGAGTTGTTTGGTTACGAAAAAGGATCTTTTACAGGAGCAAACACCCAGAAGATTGGTCTAATCGAATCTGCTGCTGGAGGCACCCTATTTCTTGATGAGATTGGTGATTTGCCGGCAGCGGTTCAAGTGAAGATGCTGCGTTTTTTGCAGGAGAAGTGCATCCAGCGTGTGGGGGGTCGGCAGGAAATTTTGGTCGATGTCCGAGTCTTGGCTGCGACTCATGTTGACTTGATAGAGGCTGTCAAGGACGGGCGTTTTCGCGAGGATCTTTACTTTCGCCTGGCGGTGGTGACTTGTAAATTACCCCCACTCCGTGAGCGTGGCGACGATGTCGCGCTTTTAGCGCAAGATTTTCTCCAGCGTTTCGGCAAACAGAACGGGCGCGAGGATTTATCGTTCGATCCAGAGGCACTGAATGCCATCGTGCAGCATTCGTGGCCGGGAAATGTTAGGGAGCTCCAAAACCGTATCCAACGAGGGGTGATCATGGCCGATGGCGGTCGGATCACTTGCGAGGATTTGGAGCTTACTGGCAGCTTTGATGCAGAAGACGGCGCAGTTT
>VFJU01000072.1 GCA_009885905.1 Verrucomicrobiota bacterium | reverse complement strand
TCAGCGCGGCAAGCATGCAGATGAGTTGCACGGCGACGAATGCACCGACTGGAATTTGCCAGGGCATGTAGAATGGGGGTTGACCATTTTTTAGCGCGCCAACCGCGAACGCGGCGGTGGCAAGCAGTCCGAGTCCGAAGCCGATGATCCCTACGGTGAGGGCTTGGAAAATGAGCATGACGCTGAGGCGGAAATTAGACATCCCCATCGCCTTGAGTGCGCCTAGGTGTTTTAGATTATCTAATACAAATGCATAGAAAGTCTGGCAGGCGATGGCCACTCCGACGATGAAGCCAATCACCACGGTCGTACCGAAAGAAATAGGTATTCCAGTGTTTTTAACATACCACCAAACCGTCGAGGTATTGAAATCACCGTAATCAATTGCTCCGGTTGGACTGATAGAATTGCCCGTTTTGTTGCCAAAGTCGACGTTGACGAATGCACGAAGTCCTGTTGTTTTTTCGATTTCCTCTGCGGCTTGGCTGGGCGTCATTCCCTCGATAGGCGCAGCGATCACGGCCGAGAGCATTTTGCGAGACTGCGGGGTGTATTGCAAAGCTCGCTCGTAGGTTGTCCAGATGTAGGGTCCACCCGTGAATGAACGCATCGCGCTGCAAATCCCCACGACCCGTGCTTCGATATCGTTAATCTCAAACTCGTCTCCGATCTTGATTCGTTTCGATGGATCTGTGGGGTCGGTAGAAAGCCGTTCCGTGGCCAGCTCGTCGATGATGACCGTGTTGGGCAGGCGAAGATCGGATAGATTTCCGGCAATCATGCGACCGGGCGCGCCTGCCAGAGATGCAGCATCGATGCCGACGAGTTGTACGGTTTTGAAGCTGCCGTCGTCGAGGCGGACGCGTTGGATTCCAGAAAAAAGTGGCATCGCCCAGCGCACTGCTGAGACCGACCGGACGCGGGCGACGTCGGTATCGCGTAGCGGATTGATTTCGTTGATCTGCTCGACGCGCTCCTCGACCACGTAGATGGGTGCGGCCACATTTTTTAATGTCGCGGTCGTCCAGCGCATTAGGCCACAAAAAACCGATGCTTGTTGAACAATCAAAAAGGTGGCAAAAAATAATCCAGCCAATAACATCACGTATTTGGCGGTGTCGCCGAAGAGCATTTTGATAGCGAGACCGATCATTTTATAGGTAAGCGAGATAATCCCCCGAAGTTGGACAACTCGCGTAGACTAGGGACAAAAGTGAAGGGTGCAACTCCCGACAATAAATATATGGATCTTTTGAAATGCGATTAAGGATTGCCATCAGTTTCTGGCAGGGGAATTGAAATTAGGTATTCAAATATTGTGCAAGATAATTGGGTTTGCGTTTGCGGTGCGAAAATGAGATGTTTCCTTCGTTATGAAAAAGCAACAAGGTACAATCATTGGTTTACTGAGCGCGGCATTCGTCTGGACGGTTTCATCCATGTGTGGATTTTCAGAGGATGCCAAACCTGAGCGGTTGCCAGCTCGCATTGTGGTGGCTAAGGTGATTGGTGATGTTAACGCCACCAATCAGGCTGACAAAACGACCCGTAGCCTAAAGCAAAATGACGTAATTTTTGAAAAGTACACAGTCAATGTTGGTTCCGAGTCCAGCGCAGTTTTAATTTTTGCCAACGGAGCGGCGGTGAATATTAGGGCAAATTCATCGCTGGTGATTGCTGACTTTTTGCAGGATCCATTTTCCGAGCCTTATTCTATTTCGACAGCAACGGAAGAACCCACGACTTCAATCACTAATCTCAATCTAACCAAGGGTGAGGTAGTTTGTAACGTCAAGAAACTCCACATCGGCGGTGATAAGGGGTCTTCATTTGTGGTGAACACGCCTGTTGGCGCCGCCGGAGTTCGAGGCACGACTTTCTCGGTGCGTTACATCGCACCTGCCGGGGGAAATGGCAAAGCCAGCTACATTCTCAGCGTGACGGAGGGGGCTGTTTCACTGTCTGATAGCACAGGAAATTCCACACTCATTCCTAGCGGAAGAGCGGGTACAATTACCGCCGAAGTTACCACAGACCCCGTGACGGGTGCCGTTACGATCACAGAAATCACAAACATCGAGCTCATCGATGTGACTCCAGAGCAAAAAGCTGAGATTCAAGCAGCGTCGGAAGAAGTGGCAGCAGTTGAAGTGAATGCACTCAACATCATCACATCCACTCCCCAGGTGGCTCCGCCCATTGTGAACCCCGAACCCACCTCATCGCCAAATCCATAATGCTCGATTGTATTTCGTTAGCACTTCGTCATGGAATCGAATTTGTCGTGGTTCCGAAGTCTGTTGCTGCTAGCGATCCCTTTTCTGTGGTGTGCATTAAGCCACTACGGTCAATTGGATTTACTTGAAAACCGGCTTATGGATCTACGGTTTCTCTCCCGTGGAGAGAAACCGGTGCCGGTAAAGGTTGTCTACGTTGATGTCGATAACGAAGCCGTCCAAGCTTACCATTGGCCATGGAATCACAGTCGATATGCACGTCTAATCGACGCGCTGTTTGACCACGGCAAGATCGAGTCAGTGGGGTTTGATATTTTATTTTCATCCAACGCAGAACCGGATTTCGGAATTCAGGAGCAGAAGGATGGCCGATTGATGTTTGGCAAGGCGATTCACCGTCACCAGAATGTGGTGCTTGCGGCAAACTACGTGCCTGGCAAAGGCTTAATGCAGGAGACTCGGAAATTTCCTTGGATCTTTGAAGGTGGCTCCGATCCCACCAAAAACGATACCCCCGAGCTCCCGTCATTTCCTGTGTTAGGCCCTACATGGGGAATCCCCGGTTTGATTGATACTTACATGGGGGAAGCACGCTTCGCACCGATCTTTGCCGACTCGCCGGTTGGTCCGTTTTATCCAATGTCTTTGCGCTTGGCTCTGCTTCATTGGGGATTGAGTGAGAGTGCGATCACTCGATTTCCAGATCGATTGGAAATATGCAAGCCTAACGGCGAGCTTGTCACAAGCGTTCCTTTGCAACGCGGGCAACTGGTCGAGGCGAACTGGTTTTCACGTTGGATATCACCCCAAAACTTAAGATGCAGTGTGGTAGACGTTGAACGGTATTTCACGCTGTTGAATTCGCCTGAGCCAAACCAGCAGGAGCTCGCTAAAGATTTTTTTGCACAGTTTAAAGATGCGATTGTCTTGGTAGGTGCGGTAGATCCTCTTTTACAGGATTTGGGTAAAACGCCACTTGATCGTGCGCCTGTACCTCAAGTTGGGTTTCACGGGAATCTCGTGAAAACATTTATTTCGGGAGAGTATTTAAGGCGGTTACCGATGTGGAGCGAATACCTGCTGGTCTTTGCTCTGACGAATGCGGTGCTTTGGTTAGCTCTGCGCCAGGGGTTTAATAATGCTCGAGACAAACTGTTAGCGATTGTTTTAGTGGTGCTCTACGTGGGGACAGCATTTTGGTTGTTTCGGGGTTATCGAATCGTTTTGCCAATCACTGCACCGATTGGTTCGACCTTGATGACTGGATTGATCGGGATAAGTTGGCAGTTGATCTCGGAGCAAAAATCAAAGACTCAAATTAAAAATATGTTTGGTACCTATGTTTCTCCTCAGCTGGTTGAGTACATGGTGAAAACTGGCGAAAGTCCGCATCTCGGTGGCTTTGAAACTGAAATCACTTCCTATTTCAGCGACATTCAAGGGTTCTCAAATTTCTCTGAATTGTTGCCGCCAAACAAGCTCGTGGAGTTAATGAACGAATATCTAACAGTGTGCACAGAAGGGATATTATCTCAAGGTGCTGCGTTAGATAAATACGTCGGTGATGCGGTGGTGGCGATGTTTAGCGGATTGGTGCCGCTGGAGGATCATGCGTATCGTGCATGCGTTGCGTCGCAAATAGTTCAACAACGACTCGAAGAATTAAAAGTAAAATGGCAGAGTGAAGGAGACAAGTGGCCAAGCATGGTCGGAAAGATACAGACAAGAATCGGCTTGAATAGTGGATTGGCCACCGTGGGAAATATGGGCAGTCCAGCACGTTTCAATTTTACGATGATGGGAGACAATGTCAACTTGGCCGCACGGATGGAGTCAGGTGGGAAAGCCTACGGAGTTTACACCATGGCGACAGATGCAACTTATCGTGATTGTCTGAAATTTGGTGGTGATCAAGTGGTGTTTCGTGAACTTGATAAAATAATTGTAAGGGGAAAAGAATTGGCAGTTACAATTTATGAAGTGATCGGACTAAAAGATTCAGTATCAGACAAGACCCACGAATGCATTGGAATCTTTGCAGAAGGCATCAAATGCTATCGTATGATGGATTGGGACGGTGCGGAATTTCATTTTAAAAAAAGCGCGCAACTCGAAATTCACCAAACAAGTTCAAGTTCGATGAGCAAATTAAATCCATCGCTCGTGATGATTTCACGCTGTGCGAAGTTAAGAAAGCGTCCACCTATCGACGATTGGGATGGAGTTTATGTAATGAAAACCAAGTGACAGCGTATTGATTTGAAGTTGAATTCACGCATGAATTTTTTTGATCCATTCTGTTACGGTTAAATTTATTCTTATGAAAGATGTCTGAATCTCCAGCAGCGAGTAGAACACAGATTACTTATTTCTATGAGTTGTGGCGTTCTGCAGCGGCGGGTATTATCGAAACTGCTGGAACGACGTTCTTGCTAACCATCGCAGTCAAACAGTTCGCCGCCGGATCCGTTTCAAAGGGAGTTGTGGCGGGTTCGGGAAGCCTCGGGCTTCTAATGTCTCTCTTGGTAGTCTCTTTGGTGAAATCAAAAGGCTGGAGGACAGGGAAAGCCGCTTCATGGATCCTGGCTATTGGTGCAGTTGGTTTCTTTTTAGCAAGCCTGCTACCCTACTTGTCCGTTTTTGTTTGCGGATGCATGATTGGAATGGCCGCATCATCTGCGATCATTCCGTTGCTGACTCAGATGTATCACGAGAATTATCCTGAAGATAAGAGGGGCCAGTTTTTTTCACGGACCGTTATGGTACGAATTGCAATGGCAGCAGGTTTCAGCAAATTGGCGGGCGATGCATTGAGCGGTCACATCGCCGAGTATCGTTGGTTGTTGCTGGTTTTTAGTGTCGCGTTAGTTCTGGCTAGCTTTTGTCTCGCTCGTTGTCCGACCACTCCAATTTTATCCGACGGTGGTACCAATCCATTCCGAGCTTTGCGATTCGTACGCGATGATGCGCTGTTTCGGCGAACTCTGATTTGTTGGATGTTTATGGGCTTTGCAAACCTCATGATGATACCACTGCGAGTCGAGTATCTGGCTAATCCAAAATACAGTGTGGCGGCCACCGTGGGAATGATCGCGCTTCTTACGGGTGTGATTCCTAATCTCGCCCGCCTCATTCTCAGCCCGGTTTGGGGTTACCTCTTCGATCACATGAACTTTTTTCTGCTCCGTGTGCTGCTTAACTTTGGCTTTGCTATTGGAATCCTAACATTTTTTACAAGTGATTCTCTCACTGGATTAGTGATTGGTGCGATCATCTTTGGGATATCGAATTCGGGGGGAGACGTGGCGTGGGGCTTGTGGGTGACGAAGTTCGCACCACCAGGTCACGTGGCAGACTACATGTCAGTGCACACATTTCTAACTGGTATTCGTGGCGTTTTAGCACCTCTGATTGCGTTTCAGGTGGCAGCGTACTACTCGCTCGGTGGGCTTGCCTGCTGCAGTAGCGCGTTGATCGTTCTTGCGACCCTGATGCTTATTCCAGAAGTCCGATGGAAGAGCAAAATCCAATGAGTGTGTGATTGTGCCGTTCTAGCATATGGCATGATTCAATCACGTAGTCAGTTGAATATTCAACTACGTACAGGTTAAAAAACTGTGTGGCTTGTTTCCGCCTAATCGAGGATTTGAGCGAGGACGTAGGGTAAGATGCCGCCAGCGCGGTAGTAATCTTTTTCCACTGGTGTATCGATACGGACCACGACGGGAATGGAGAAACTTGCGCCGCTCACGGGGTGGACTTGGAGAGTGGCCTGCTGCATCGGTTTGAGGTTGTTGTCTATACCGGTGAGGTCGAAGGTCGCGTCTACGAGTCCTTTGACTTTTTCGTAATCGTCCTTGTTGACGAAGTTGCAGGGAAGCACACCCATACCGACTAAATTTGATCGGTGGATACGCTCGAATGACTTGGTGATGACTGCTTTGACTCCTAACAAATTAGTGCCTTTAGCGGCCCAATCGCGACTGGAGCCCATGCCGTAGTCCTCGCCACCTATGATGATGGTTGGCGTTGCGTCTTGTTGATAGATCGCGGCGGCATCGTAGATGTCTTTCGTTTCTCCTTTGATACGAGTGACTCCTCCTTCGGTGTCTGGTACCATGAGATTTTTAATCCGGACATTTGCGAAAGTGCCGCGGGTCATCACGCGGTCATTACCACGGCGTGAACCGTATGAATTGAAGTCTGGGTAACCGACACCTTCTTCTAACAAATAACGACCGGCAGGACTGTCCATTTTGATAGCCCCAGCTGGTGAAATATGGTCGGTGGTGACCGAGTCTCCAAAGATACCGAGTGGGCGTGCGCCGTGGATTTCCACAATGTCACGCGGGGTGGGTGAGAAGCCGTCAAAAAACGGTGGTTCTTGAATGTAGGTGGATTCGCGATCCCATGCATAGACTTCGCCGGTGGAGGATTTGATTTGATTCCACTTTGGATTCTGGTCGGAAAATCCGGTGTATAGGCGTTGAAAAATATCTGGTTTGAGCGAAGAGTTCATTGCATCAGTGATTTCTTGCCCGCTCGGCCAAATGTCAGCGAGAAAGACTGGTTTTCCGTCTTTGCTAGTGCCCAGCGGCTCTTTTGTTAGATCAATATTGATTGTGCCGGCTAGCGCGAAGGCGACGACAAGGGGAGGGGACATCAGGAAATTAGCTTTCACGGACTGATGAACGCGGGCCTCGAAATTTCGGTTTCCTGAAAGCACCGATGCCGCGACAATGTCATTGGATTTCACCACATCTTCGATGCCGGAATCGAGCGGTCCGGAGTTGCCGATGCAGGTGGTGCAGCCATAGCCAACGGTCTGGAATCCGAGGGTATCGAGTTCAGCTTGGAGACCGGTCTTGTTCAGATATTCAGTGACCACACGTGAGCCTGGACCGAGTGAAGTCTTGATGGATGGTTTAATGGTCAGACCAAGTGCGTTAGCTTTTTTAGCTAACAGACCGGCCGCCAACATCACGCTTGGATTTGAAGTGTTAGTACAACTGGTGATAGCGGCGATGAGGACTGATCCGTGTTGGATTTGATCATGGACGTTGGCCTTGCTGTCGACGATGACCGTAGCAGTAAGAGTTTCCGACTTTGCGAAACCACCGTCGGCGGTAGGAGCAGCGAGTAGCTCTGCCCATTTGACTTTGAGGTTGTCTAGGTCGATGCGATCTTGTGGGCGTTTGGGACCAGCGACGCCCGGTTTGACGGTGGAGAGGTCGAGATCGACCACTTGTGAGAATTCGAGTGCGTCGCGTTCGGTCGGGATACCCCAAAGCCCTTGTGCTTTGTAATAGTTTTCCACCGTAGTGCAGAGTTCCGCAGGGCGGCCTGTGCCGGTGAGGTAGCCGATGGTAATTTCATCGATACCGAAGAAGCCCATTGTTGCGCCATATTCGGGTGCCATGTTGGCGATGGTGGCGCGGTCGGGAAGGCTGAGTGCCTTGGCGCCGGGGCCATAGAATTCAACGAATTTTCCGACGACTTTTGTTTTGCGTAAAACTTCAGTGACAAGAAGAACAAGGTCGGTGGCAGTGACTCCGGTATTGAGTTTTCCAGTTAGATAAACTCCGACGACCTCAGGAACAAGAAATGTGACAGGCTGACCTAACATGCCAGCCTCTGCTTCGATGCCGCCAACGCCCCAACCGACCACGCCTAGACCATTGATCATGGTGGTGTGGGAGTCGGTGCCAACGAGTGTGTCCGGATAAAAAACACCATTTTTCTCGAGGACACACTTGGCGAGGTATTCGAGGTTTACTTGGTGGACGATGCCGATACCTGGCGGAACCACCTTAAAAGTTTCGAAGGCTTGTTCACCCCATTTCAGGAACTCATAGCGTTCGCGATTGCGATGGAATTCGAGGTCTAGATTGCGCTCGAGAGCATCTCCGGTTCCAGCGTAGTCGACTTGAACGGAGTGATCCACGACTAGATCCACCGGCACGAGTGGTTCGATCATTTTAGCATCGCGACCCATGCCGTTCACGGCGGAGCGCATGGCCGCGAGGTCGACGAGTAGTGGCACACCGGTAAAATCCTGAAGGACGATGCGAGCCACGACGAATGGGATTTCGTAGTCCCCGGGAGACTTCGCATTATAGTTGGCGAGATTTGAGATATCCTTATCCGAGACCTTGAGACCATCATGGTTGCGTAGCAGAGATTCGAGAACGATTCTGATAGAAATGGGGAGGCGTGCTAGATTAGGGAACCCTTGATCGGCGAGGGCGGGTAGCGAATAGAAATTTCCCTGAGTGCCGTAACCCGTGGTGAAGGTGCGAAGTGTGTTCATGGATGGATCGTTGAAAAATAGCGGAAAGCTTGTCCGGTGGATTGGAACGGGGCGGAGACTATGATGAATGGTGGAATTGTCAAAATCGATCACTTCGAGATTGCAGGTTGATTTCGTGATTGAGTTGGCGGGTACGGGGAGAGTAATATCATCGGGTGCGAATCAGGCTTTTGAAGACAGTGGCAGCCCTATCATTTTTTGGGTTGATTTCCTGTGTGGAGTCTGGGCCTGCACCCACTTTGGGCGACATGGGGGCGGGGGGAGATCCCGCCGAAGGTGGAATTATTGAGGTGCCGAATCCGTCTGCGGCGATGGCAAAAAAGTCTGGCAAGCCCCTTGCTGAACTCCAGCGTGGGCATGAGGTCTACATGCTGCAATGCGGACAATGCCATCGTTACAAACTTCCGCAGGACTTGGATATCGACGAGTGGCAGACAGCTGTGCCGAAAATGATCGGTCATGCTGGGTTGGAGCGTGTCGATGAAAAGGCGGTGCTAGGCTACGTCGTGGCGGTGAAGATGGAGCGTGGCGAGGAATGAAAGAGGTGTTCGAGCTCGTCGGATTTTCTGGGATCATGATGCTTGGTCAAATCAGCCCAGGGCCGGATATGTTATTGCTGACTCGCACAGCGATTAAGGAGGGAGCGCGTGCGGGTCGCGAAATGGCACTCGGCATTGCCACGGGTCTCGCGGTGCAAGCGACGCTGGCCGTGGCTGGATTCGCGGTGTTGGTTGATCGGACTCCCGTTGTGCGTCTAGCGCTTTGTTGGCTCGCGGCGGGTTATTTGTTGTGGATGGCGTTTCGGATTTTCGTGACGGTGATTGCTAGCAAGTCAGCCGCGGTGACATGGGAGCCATGCGAAGAGATTGCGCCGCAGAGACCCTTTTTTCGCGGTCTTATTTGTAATCTATCCAATTTGAAAGTGGTGTTATTACTCGCTGCGGTATGCGCGCCATTTCTCCATGGATCACATCCAGAGTGGTGGC
>VFJU01000439.1 GCA_009885905.1 Verrucomicrobiota bacterium | reverse complement strand
GAGTGCCTCCCAGTTTGATGCCGTTGGTCGACTTCATGTCGTGCAGTTCATAACCACCCGACACACGCCGCATTTCAGCATGCACCACCGAGACCGAACCGGAATCAATAGGGATATCATTTTGACTTCCTCGCCCTATCGAAACCAATTGACGGTCCAAATCAAAGCGATAGGGCTGAGCATTTCTGTCAGGGATTGTGATCGTAACACGAGGCATGAGTTATGAAAAATTGATTTAATGATTTGTAGCTCAACTGCCCATTGGCTTGCACGCTAATTTCTCAAGTATCTTTATCCCATCTGTATGGTATTCAAAAATACTCAAATAATAAACAATGATTAAGTCTTTTCTGGCATCGTTGGCTCGGGAAGCTAAATTAAAAACTTAATCCAATCTTCAATGTTTCTAGAGTCTCTTTCTGATTTTTTCAATGACCCCGCCTCGTGGCAGATTATCGCTTCAGGCGAAGCCGAGGGACATCTGTCATCCTGCCAAGGCCCAAACGGTAAAGTGGCGCTGAAGCTCGACTTCGACTTTCATGGAAGTGGTGGAGTTGTCGTCGCACGCAAAGAAATTCATTTCTCACTACCCGAAACTTATTGTATCAGCTTTGCGTTGCGTGGTTTGGGATTGTCTAACAACTTCGAATTCAAGGTCTCGGACCCAAGTGCCACCAATGCTTGGCGCTACTTGCGCGAAAATTATAAATTGCCAACAGATTGGACTGCCTGCGAAATCTGCGAGAGAGACCTTCCATTCGCTTGGGGCCCAGGAGGCGGCGGATCACCCTCTGTAATAAGTGCGATCGAACTGGTCATTGCCGCAGGCCCTGGTGGAAGCGGTAGTATCTGGTTTGCCGACCTATCAATCGATGATCAAACATTGACGGCACCCGTAAAAGTATCGGCATCCAGCAATCTTGAGAACCATCTAGCAGAATCAGTTTTTCAAAAAAATTCGCCTAATGGCTGGCAAGCAGCAGAGGACGACCCAGCACCCCATTGGTCAGTGGATTTTGGAAGGATACTCCGCTTCGGTGGTATGATCATCGATTGGCCAGCATCAATGCCACCAAGATGTTATCAGATTGAAATTTCAGCTGATGGTGAAACATGGATAAAAATCTATCAAGCATCCAACGCAAAAGGTTTACGCAGCTATGTTTCTGCCCACCACGCGGAGGCTCGATTTGTCCGCTTCAACTTCGCCAACGCACATTCCGCTGCACTACGTTCACTCCATTTAAGGCCCGACTCATTTTCTCAGACACCTAACGAGTTTATTCATGCAGTCGCCAAAGACTATCCGCGAGGTTGGTTTCCACGATACTGGCTCCGAGAGCAATCCTACTGGACACCAATTGGTACTCCAGAAGGTCGACGACGGGGACTCATTAACGAAGAGGGAATGGTGGAGGTAGACGAAGCCAAATTCTCACTAGAGCCATTTCTCATCGTAGAAAACAAACTCATCACTTGGGCAGATGTCTCCATCGACTTGTCACTTTCCGCCAACGGTGCGCCCTTCCCAGTGGTGACATGGAAATCTGGTGACATCACCTTGCGCATCATGCCATGGGTCGATGGTGCAAATAATAACCTCAGTCTTCGAGTGAACTATCAGCTTGAGAATCTTTCTGCTCACCCTATCCAGTTGGCAGTTACTGTAAGACCTTTTCAAGTAAATCCCCCATGGCAAGCCTTCCGCGATCTTGGAGGG
>VFJU01000558.1 GCA_009885905.1 Verrucomicrobiota bacterium | reverse complement strand
GAATGGTTACGGCGCGAAGAGGAAAAATTCTCGAAGAAGTCGCATTTTATTGCACCTCAGCCTCAGGGCCAAAGTCGGCCGGGCGCGGCGGCCCAGCCCTACCGGGTATTATGAATGCTGGTGGGCGAGACGACCACCCTCCTTGAGGTAGGGCTGACCCGCCGTTGGATGGAGCGTAATGTGTGCTTACTTTCGATTCATTCCGTATGCAGGATGACGGCGCTCGTGCTTGATCACTGAGATACGAATCACCGCGTCATTCACCACTCGAAAAAGGATCAAATATGGAAATCTCTTCATCAGTGCTCGCCGTGTATCACCACGGACTAACATCCAGCGAGAAGGCATTGCAGCAATACGCAGAACTTGCCTCTCAAATTCGTTGATGAAATCGTCACCCAGATTACGGGATTGCTCGTTGTAGTAATCCCGTATCTCTACAAGTTCTCCTTCAATCGCGGGGTGGTACTCAATTCTCATTGCCTTAAGCGATGCATCAATTGCTCGTGCGAAATGGCAGTGACCTGCCCGCTCTCGATCTCTTGATCCCGCGCCTCAGCGAGCTTCAATGCGGCCTCGTCGTCTAAATCGACGGAAAACTCAAAGGGATCCCCAACACTCTCCCATAAGGATGCCGCAAGCATCGCCCGCTCCCTCGTGGGGAGCTTTAGGGCTTCTGGTGCAATCTGATCAATACTCATCGATGTAATCTATGACGGAACTGGTGGTTGGAAAAGGCGAATTTTTTTTCCCAACGAGAACGGTCAGAGATGAAGCCACCCGCTCTACCTTTCGCGGGTCCGGCCGACCACGACGGGTCAGCCCTACCTCTTTCCTTCAAAAATCAAAATTCAACATTCATCAATCGACAATTCTTCCTCTGTCATGCCGATGGCGACAAGTCGGCGGGGCGCGGCGGCCCAGCCCTACCGGGTTTTATGAATTCTGGTGGGCGAGACGACCACCCTCCTTGAGGTAGGGCTGACCCGCCGTGGTCCGCCCACTTGTCGCCATCGGCGTGAATGGTTACGGCACGGCGAAAGTGCGAAAGGTAGGGTTCAACCTCCGGGGGAACCGGTGAAAGTGGGGCGAACGGTAGAGACCAAGGGAGACGTTCCGACTTTTCTTGGACTGCACGTTCTCGTCTCTTTCGCCTGCGCTCTCGGCGAGAGCGCCCTACCTTTCATGGGCTCGGCGACCACGGCGGCCCAGCCCTAACGGATGTGGCGCGGGGCTCTTCCTGCGTTAGAGAAGAGAAACGTTTCCAATAGTCGTATCAAACGAACGCTTCAAACATTTTTTAGTGAGCTTATTTCATCAGGTCGCGCGTGAATTTTTCAGCCTGTTGTGAGGGGTATACGATCGGACCCGCGGAGAAATAGAATGCGCAGAGCAAATCCTGCGCTTCACTCGTGGGAATTAAAAAAACAAGTCTCCATTGAAACATGACTCAGGCCGCAACCACTGAAAAGTTTACTGATTCGACCAGAGTAATTACGGTCGGGATTGATGTAGGTGGCAAGCGGAAAGGATTTCACGCCGTGGCTCTCATGGACGGGAATTACGCGAGCCAAATGGTCGCCAAGGACGCTGGGGAAATCGCCGATTGGTGCCACAACACCGTTTGTGCGCGAGTGGTCGCCGTCGATGCTCCGTGTCGGTGGAGCAAGCACGGGCACTCCCGCCCTGCGGAGCGTGCGCTGATGCAAATGGGCATTTCCTGCTTCTCGACACCGCGCCGTGTGCAGGCCATCGGACATCCCTCGGGGTACTTTGATTGGATGTTGAGCGGGGAAAATTTGTATCATGCACTTGCTAAGTACTATCCACTTTGTCGGAAATTGCCCGTACTGGGTCAGCGGTGTTGTTTCGAGACATTTCCTCATGCCATCACATGGCAACTGCGGGGCGGTCATGCAGATGCTAGACAGAAGCGGACGCAACGCCGGGCACTATTGAAGCAAGCGGGGATTGATCTAACGGAGTTGACTAACATCGATCTTATCGATGCTGCACTATGTTCATTGACTGCTTTCCACGCTGCTACAGGAGGTCAATGCGTTAGCCTCGGCGAACTAGATACCGGGTTGATCATCGTGCCAAGCCAACGCGAGGAAAGCACGCCGATCCTCTAGCAAACAAGCCCGTGGTCAGGTCACGAGCATAGACGCCAACTTTCCTCAGCGATTCTAAATCTTCCAAGGAAAGGATTCGTGCACCAATGGAAAATAAGTAGGGTCTCGATCACGTAATTTTAAATTGTTCACTTGAACATATTTAATTTGACGCGGCGTGCCTCCGAGTGTTCTTTCCCCTGCCGTGGAACGACCCCTGACCGCCCTTTTTATCGACTGCGATTCCTACTTCGCTTCGGTCGAACAACACCTCGATCCCAGCCTGCGCGGACGACCCGTGGGCGTAGCTCCAGTCATGGCGGAAAGCTCCTGCTGCATCGCTGCCAGCTACGAAGCCAAGGCGTTTGGAGTGAAAACTGGCACCCGCATCAGTGACGCACGTCTGCTCTGCCCCGGTGTCGCCATCGTCGAAAGCAAGCCTAGCGAATACATCAAAATTCACCACCAAGTCATCGCCGCCGTCGAGGAATGCATCCACGTCGAGGCTGTGCTCTCGATCGACGAAATGTGGGCGTGGTTGCCCTACAACCTGCGCGAGCCTGAGACCGTCGAAGCGATCGGTCGCAAAATAAAAGCCACCGTCGCGCGTGAGGTCTCGCCCTTCGTCAAGGTCAGCATCGGTGCCGCTCCGAACAAGTACCTCGCCAAGATGGCCAGCAAGATGCGCAAACCCGACGGCCTTTTTATCATCGAGGGTCACCAGTTGCCAGAAGTCCTCCATTCTCTAAAACTCCGCGACTTCACCGGCATCGGCCGCAGCATGGAAACCCGCCTCAACGCTTCGGGCATTTACACGGTCGAGACTCTTTGCGCGGCCAGCAAGCCCACCCTGCGCCACGCATGGGGCGGCGTGTTAGGCGACCGCCTCTGGCACCTCTTGCGCGGCGATGAAATCCCCGATCTCGTCTCCGCCCGAAAATCCCTCGGCCACTCGCACGTCCTTCCGCCGCAAAGCCGCCACCCCGACCAAGCCTGGCCCATCCTCTGCAAGCTCCTCCACAAAGCCTGCGAACGCCTCCGCTCCCACGGCCTACTCACCAGCTCGCTCACCCTCCAGCTCGGCTACCTCCGCGGTGTCGCATGGGGAGGAGAAATGCATACCCCAGAAACCGATTCCACCGTCGCCCTCGTTCGTATGCTCAATCGACTCTGGCGAGATCGACCTGAGCTGGATAAGCCACTCCTTCACGTCGGCGTCGTTCTTTCCCGCCTCTGCGAGCGCGGCAACTTCACACCCCAGCTTTTCGAATCCGTCGCCGACAGCGCGGAATCCATCGACGCCGAAAAGCACCGCCGCCTCGACACCACTTTGGACAAACTCCGCGCCCGCTACGGCCGGCAAGTGGTTTACTTCGGCAGCGTACAGGAAAGTCGCGAGGCCGCCCCCATGCGCATCAGTTTCACCCACATTCCTGACCTAGCAAAGGAAAGCGATTGAGTGGCAAATGTCTACCGCCCGGTAGGGCTGGGCCGCCGCGCCCCGCCCACTTGTCGCCAACGGCGTGAATCGTCCAAGCCAAGGCGGCTACCGGTGGCGCGCTCAACTCGACGGCGGGAAAATGCCCAAGCGGTGGGTCATTCTGTGTCATCGGCCTTTTTCAGAAAGCCAGTGGGCGGTGGGGGCTTGGAGGAATTCGGCGATGGGGATACCCTGGCCGCCGACGAGGAGCTTGGCGGTGGGATGGTGGGCTTTGTCGAAGGCGGCGATGCCGGGCAGGGTTTCCTTGCGACCTCCGCTTTTGACCTCGATGGCGACAAGGGCGTCGCCGCGCTGGAGCACGAAGTCCACCTCCAGATTCCGCTCGCGCCAGTAGGTGACCTGGATGCCGGTGCCCATGGCGGTGTTGATGAGGTGCGCGCCAACGGCAGATTCCGTCAAGCGACCCCAAGCGTCGCCATCGGTGCGCCAGCTTGCGGGTTCGCGACCGGACTGTGCGGTCATGAGGGCGGTGTTGAGCACTTGCAGTTTGGGGCTGGAAGCGCGCTGGCGGATCTGGTTTCCCGAAAACTTCTGCAAACCGGTGACCATGCCTGCCCCTTCGAGGAGTTGGAGGTAGTGAGCGAGCGTAACGGTATTGCCCGCATCCACCAGCTGGCCGAGCATTTTCTGGTAGGCGAGGATCTGCCCGGAATACGAGCAGGCAAGCTGGAACAAGCGCCGCAGCAGCGCGGGCTTATCGACACGGGTGAGCAGCAGGATGTCGCGCGAGAGCGTGGTTTCGATCAGCGAATCGTTGATGTATTGCCGCCAGCGGTCGGGATCGTCCGCCAGCGGGGCGGCTCCCGGATAGGCTCCGAAGAGCAGGAATTTTTCCAGATTCCAGCCGAAAGCCTCGCGCATCTCGGCGAATGACCAATGGGGAACGGGGATCGTTTCGAAGCGACCGGCCAGGCTTTCGGTAAGGCCGGACTGGATCAGCAAGGGAGAGGAGTCCAGTAGTATCACTTTCAAGGGCGTGCCATCATGGGAGTCGGTATCCCAAAGCAGCTTAACGACCTCCGGCCAGCGGGCGGCTTTCTGGACTTCGTCGATGACCAGCAGCGCACCATCCGGATGGGAGCGCGCCTTGAGCCGGGCCAAGTCCCATTGTTGCTCCAGCCATGCCTGATCCCTCAACGTGGGCTCGTCGGCGGACGCGTAGTGCGTGGAAAGGCCGGATGCTTCGATGACTTGGCGGGCGAGCGTGGTCTTGCCGACTTGGCGTGGACCGGCCAAAACTTGGATAAAACGGCGCGGTTCCCGCACACGGGAAAGCAACTGGGTGTAGATAGCTGTGCGTTTCATTGGTTTTACTCAGGACATTGAGTAAATTGAATCAGATGGGTGAGCAAGTAGGAAATGGCGCAGTGAGCAGTTCGGTCTGGGCTTGGTGGTCCCGTGTGAGGTCATCGACCTGCGTGCGGGCTTCGAGGAGTTGGTCTTCAAGTGCGATAGTCATCGCCCGTGATCCCGTGTCAACCGCTGCATGATAGACGCGGAGGCGGCGCATGGCTTCGGCACGATCCGGGACCATGCCCGCAAGGTTGTAGCGTTGGGCTTGGCGACCGCTGAAAGTTTGACCTTCCATGGCGTCGGGTGGGATCGCACGTCCTTTTGCTAGAACCGCTGCATGAAATTCACCGGCGATTTCCGCGAGGTTAGATTGGATGAGTTCGCGCTGGTCGTTGGTGAGCGGATTTCCTG
>VFJU01000255.1 GCA_009885905.1 Verrucomicrobiota bacterium | reverse complement strand
GGCAATCGTCGCAGCTGCGGGGTTCGCATTTACAAGAGTGACTTCGAGATCGGCGGGACGGGCTAGCGGGATGGAGACGGTTCCGACGGCGGCCGTTAATGAGTTTTCAGGGATCGATGATGGCGCAAAACTCAGGCTGAGGACATTCGGATCATTCACCGTGCCGGTGAGACTGATGCTTTTGTCAACCGCGCCCGTGCTTGTAAGGGTGATGTCACCGGAAACAGGCCCAAGGACTGAAGAGGTTGCAACCCGAGCATACCCCGTGCCGCCGGCCGATGGCAGACTTGCGGAGCTGCTAAAGCTTACATTGTCACTTGAAACTTCAAATCCCAAAGGTGCCCCGAGATTGATTGATGCGGTGAGATCCGCACCGACCACGGAAAAACTCTGGGAAACCGACGGCGTGCCCAAGAAAGCAGTGAAGGCGGGCAGGGTGGCACCCACAGTGATCAAAGGAGTGCCCGCAGGCGGGGCCGCCGTAATGGTGAAATTGTCAACGCGACCTGTGCCGGTACTTCCGAATGTGGAGGTGGCTCCAATCGGCACGGTATTCACCATCGTGAGTCGGAAGTAAATTGCCGCTGCATTGTTCAGCGCGGTGATTGCCGAGAGATCAAAGGTGTACTGATCTGCTGCCGGGGTGAGCGTAGCATTCCAAGTGGAAGTATTTACGACGTAAGATTGATGGATTGTGAAGCTGGTGCCATCGGTGCTGTATTCGAGCCGGAAGTTCTTTGGGCCTGTATTACTACCGACCTGCTGCCAACTGACTGTGACACCCGAGAAGCTGGTGGAGCTGGCCTGAAACTGGAAGTATTCTCCAACATTCCAACTATTTGACGACCAAGACTCGCTGCTTCCCCACCCGGCTGGGTTCGAGAAACCAGTCCCGGTGGCGCCGGTATTCGAGGTCGCAGACCCGGCACCCACCTCAGGTGTGAGAGGACCTGCCGTGGTCGGCACCGACGTCTCAAACGTCCACTTCGCAAGTGTCGTCTGTGCGGAAACTGAAACAAGCGAACCCACAAGTAGGGCCGTTGCCACGAGCCATGTTCTTTGGAGAAGTGGATTACGCCGATTGCATAGATATTCGGATGGCAGCCGATTTTTGATCGTATCGGTTGGGAATTGATGGATAAGGCTCATGATCTTGCTTAGGGATGTTTCGAGGTTGGATTTGCGTTGAGTTAATTTGAATCGATCGAAGGTTGCACAACATCTTCCTGTGTCATTTTTTTAAATGTGTCACAAGTGTCACTCAATTTAAGCAAATTCCGAACCAAGGCGGCGACGATTTTCAATAAAGTTTTTCTTGTGGTTTTCGAGTTTTCAGTATTTATTGAAAACATGAGCAAGGAATCTGAAAAACTCAAACAAGCCAGAGACGAGTTCGTCTCGCAGTGGGGCGCGCTTGGGACCCAGTGGGGGATCAATCGGACGATGGCGCAGATCCACGCGCTGCTGATGACTTCACCGCAGCCGATGACGACGGACGACGTCATGGAAGATCTCGAAGTCAGCCGTGGGAATGCGCATACCAACCTCAAGGAATTGGTGGCTTGGGGGCTGATCCGCTCGGTGGTGAAGAAGGGCGAGCGCAGGGAGTTTTTCGAGGCAGAAAAGGATGTTTGGCAGATTTTTACCATCGTCGCCCGCGAGCGGAAACGGCGTGAAATCGAGCCAGTGATGGCGTTGCTCAACAAATGTGCCGAAGACAGCGAGGGGATCAACACTCTGGAGGGCAAAGCGTTTTACGAGCAAATGCGGGCTCTGGGGGACTTTGTTGGATTCGCCTCGAAAATGTCAGATCGCATCGCGTCGATGAAACATGGCTTCGCCCTCCAAATGGCGGCCAAACTCCTTGGATAAAGAAAAAAAATTTAGCTCAATTTTTCGAAATTTTCTGAAAGATTGAAAACATCAAAAACAAACTGAAATTACTAACATGAACCCGGTCATTATTATTTTTGGAGCGAATGGATTCTTGGGTCGCTACCTGTGCCGCCACTTCGCCCGCAATGGGAAAGAGGTGGTCGCCATCGGACGCAGCCGCAAAGGCTGGAGCGGTGATGGGATGTTCTTGGAATGGGACGGGAAAAATCTCGGCCCTTGGGCGCTTGCTCTCGAAGGGGCGGAGGCGGTGATCAATCTGACCGGGCGTAGCGTGAACTGCCGCTATACCGCAAAGAACCGCCGAGAAATCATCGACTCCCGGGTGGATGCGACGCGGGTCATCGGCGAGGCGATGCGCCTTTGCAAGACGCCGCCGAAGACTTGGCTCAACGCGAGCACCGCGACGTGGTATCGCCACGCGGAGGACAAGCCGCAGAACGATTGGCTGGGCGAGCCCGGGGAGGGATTTTCCTGTGAGGTCGCGCAGGCCTGGGAAGACGCGTTCTTCGGCGCAGAAATCCCAGCGGCGACTCGGAAGCTCGCGCTGCGGATCGGCATGGTTCTGGCGAATGAGGAGGCCACGGTTTACGACGTGCTCCGCAAACTCACTGCCCGCGGGCTGGGCGGTGCGATGGGCAGCGGCAATCAACGCATCAGCTGGATCCACATGGAGGATTTCCTGAGAGCCGTCGATTTCGCGATCAACGACCCATTTCTCGACGGCACGATCAATGTCACCGCGCCGGAATTTCCGACCAACCGTGAATGGATGCAGACCTTCCGCGAGGCGGTGGGAATGCCGCTCGGGATGCCTGCCAGAAAGTGGATGTTGGAAATAGGCGCTCGCTTCATGCGCACCGAGACGGAGCTGGTCTTGAAGAGCCGCTGGGCCGAGCCACTGCGTCTGCGAGACGCGGGATTTCGGTGGAGATGGGCCCGCGCGGTCGATGCCGTGGCGGACTTGCACGGTCGCCGCGGGCTTGATGGATTTTTCCGTGCAGCAGTCAAACGCAGCGTTGGCGCCAGAGTCTGGGTGCCCGCAGCGACGCGTTAAATCTAGCGAGAAAGGGTGGCGGGGATCACTTTTTCCCGCACACTTTATTTGCAATTCATTGATAATGAGCATGCATCCAATGTAAATCTTTCGGTTGGAGGTTTTTGCGTTTGCCCTGACGGAATTTGCTGCCTAGTAAATGACGTCACCTTTCGAACGGCCTCGGCCATCCCTATCCCTATTCATGATTTTTCGACCCCTTTCCTACATCGTGCTCGTGGTCATCGCGGCGCTATTCACCAGCTGCGCCGACACCAGTCCGCGGCTGATTTCGAAGTCCTCGATGGCCTCATTTTATGCGAAAAATGAAAGTTTCGCCCTACCTCCAGCCTCGTCGCAGGTCGTCGCCTCCGCGGCCAGCAAGCCACGCGACAAGCACTCGATGCCAGTTTACACGTTCAGCGACCGCAACCGCATCGTCAGGACCACCGCCTACACATGCACCGAGTCAGACCATTTGATTTATGGAAACAAGAACGCCGCGGGCAGCGTGTTGCGCTACAACAACCGCGTTCGCAGTGCCGCAGCGGATTGGTCATTCTATCCGGTGGGGACGACTTTCCGCATCAAAGGCCTACCTTATCTCTATGTGGTCGACGACTACGGATCGGCGCTGCTTGGCACCGGCACCGTCGACATTTACACCCCGACCAAGGACGTGATGAAAATTTGGGCGACTCGCACCGTCGAGATGACGGTGGTGCAGTGGGGGTCATTCACCCGCAGCGCGGAGATGTTGAGCAAACGTACCAATTTCGAGCATTGTCGAAAAATGTTGGCCAACATCATCCGCCAGCAACCGAGTCTTGGTGGTGTGGCCTCACGCTGAATGTCCGTCGTAGTAAACGACTAACAGGTCGCGACCTCACTTGGCGGTGTGGTCGGCTTCAGCGGGTGATTTTGGCCACAGTTCCACCGCAGCGGTGCCGTAGTTTCCCAAGTGGAAAACGCTCACACCCGTCACTTTAAATTCAAACGTGCTGAATGGCGCCACGATCATCTGCTGGACAAACGTCGTACGACCCAACCCAACGGTGCAGTGTGGATTAAAATTCTTCCCGCTCCGTTGAGGGATGTAGGTGTTCACGTATTCTACGATTGATGGAGCGGTCACGACGCCATCCGGTGACGGTACGAATGCGGCGCCGGTGCCACTTACGGCGAAGGGCTCAACGGTGGCGATCACTTGATCCTGCAATTCTCGCAATTCAGCACTGGGCTCCACTACGATCCCGGCCAATCCTAATTCTCCAACTGGGAGCGAGTAATATCCGACAGCTTTGAGATGCAGCTTCGTGACATCATACCCAGCAAATAATTTTGCTAGATTTTTTTCTAACTGTTTCATCTCGGAACGCCGCACGCATCGTTGGATCATGGAAATGTGCGGAGTGTGCAATGCGTCGAGCGCAAATCCTGCCGGGTAGTCTCCTCTCAATGACTCATTTGCCGCCGCGGCCGCCGCAAGCATCGTTGAGTCGGGGTGGAGTAGAACGTCGATAGCGATGATCTCTCCGACTTCTTCATTCATGGATGGCTCAACCAATGGCGCTTGGCCCACTACAAAAGGTGCCAAGGCTAGAAAGGGCAAGATGCTCATGATAAAATTCAACGGATTATTTACAAAGAAAGAGGACGATTGCTTGCGAGTTCTCATTTCTTCAGCGAACACGGCATTTGCTGTTAGTTTGCGACGATATTGAAGATCTTGCCGGGAATGAAGACGATTTTGCGGATGGTTTTGCCTTCGAGGTGTTCGTTGACCTTGGCGCTGGCAAAGGCGGCGGCTTTGGCGGCGGCTTCGTCTGCATCCTTTGAGATCATAAAGCGGTCTCGAAGCTTACCATTCACTTGGACGACAAGTTCAATTTCATTTCTAACAAGTGATTCTGGATTGTATGTCGGCCATTCGGTTTCGGAAAGCATAGGCGCTTGTATGTTAGAAGCCATCGCTAGGCGGGCGTTGATTTCTTCCGAGAGGTGTGGCGCGAAGGGGTTGAGCACGCTGAGCAGTTGGATGAACTCCTTCAACGGCACAACGTCCGCTTGGGTGAATGCGTTGGTACAAATCATCATCTGTGAGATGGCAGTGTTGAAACTGAGTTTCTCGATGTCTTCGCCGACTTTTTTAATCGTTTCGTGGACGGTTCGCAGGAGCGCTTTATCTGAACATGGCACGTCTTGGATTTTTGCAGAGAGTTTCCACACGCCATCGATTTCGTCAAAAGCGACGCGCCAGACTCTGGCGAGAAAGCGCGAGACACCTTCCACACCTTTCATTTGCCATGGTTTCACCTGCTCAAGCGGTCCCATGAACATTTCGTAGAGGCGCAGCGCATCGGCTCCATACTCAGAAACGACGTCGTCTGGGTTCACCACATTGCCGCGAGATTTCGACATTTTTTGCCCGTCCTCCCCAAGGATAAGCCCTTGATTGACAAGTTTTTGAAATGGCTCCGGGGATCGGACGTGACCTAGGTCAAAGAGGACCTTGTGCCAGAAGCGAGCGTAAAGGAGGTGAAGGACGGCGTGTTCGGTGCCACCCACGTAGAGGTCCACCATGCCTGGCTTTTCATCCGTCCAGTAGTCTTCAGCTTGATTAGAAATAAAGCGCTCGGTGTTACTAGGGTCGCAGTAGCGCAAATAATACCAACACGAGCCGGCCCATTGCGGCAT
>VFJU01000416.1 GCA_009885905.1 Verrucomicrobiota bacterium | reverse complement strand
GCGTCCCGCTCGTAGGGGGAGGGGAAGTCCAAGCCGATCAATGCCCGCCCGATTCTCTCGCCAGACTGACGGTAGTTGAAATAACACAGACTCGCATTTCCTCGAATCCGTTGATCGAGAAAATTGTGTAACGCGCCAGACCGCTCATAGAAATCTAACCTCAAAAATGCCGGGTTTTTTAATAAATCTCCTCGCAGCGGGATGGCGCGAAACGCGATGTCGATGGCGTCGGTTAGATCTTCCCACGCGAATCCTTGGGCGTCGAGTTTCTCGGGCAGTGCTTCTAATACCGCCGGGTCATCGGCATGGATGGTGAATGCCGGCCACGCTTGTTGCTCGTCGGACTTGCCGTATTGGAAATCCGCGATGTCGAGTCCCTCAAAGCATGAATCTAGCAGTTCAAGCATGGTGCCAGCCCGCTCTGGGATGCGCACTCGCAAGGTACGGCTATTCTTGTTCCCAGCGCCCACCGCCTGCGCGATCGGCCCGAGCTGCATGAAGTCAATGTTGGCACCGCAGAGCACGACCAAGACGCGCTTGCCGGCCAATGCTTCACGGTTTTTCAACACCGCCGCCAGACCCATGGCACCAGAGGGTTCGGAGATGCACCTGAGTCCCTCCCAAAGCATCCGGATGGCGTCACTGACCTCGGCATTGGTCACCGTTTCCACTCGCGAAAGGGTGTTAGCACAGATTTGAAATGGTAACTCGCCAGCCTGCCTCACCGCGGTTCCGTCGCAAAATAAATCCACGCTGTCTAACGCCACAGGACTTCCTTTCTCCAGTGCAGCTTTCATCGAGGCCTGCCCCACGCCCTCCACGCCGACCACCTCGATCCCCGGCCAATACGTTTGCAACCAAGTGGAAACGCCGGCCGCCAACCCGCCACCGCCGATTTGCAGGTACGCGACATCGAACGGACCGTGACCTGATAGAATCACTTCGTCCGCCAAGGTGCCTTGTCCGGCCATCACTTTAATGTCGTCGTAGGCATGGATATAAACCGCGCCGGTCTCCGCCTCATCCATCCGTGCTGCGCACACTGCGTCATCGTAACTGTCGCCGCTGAGATGGATTTTTACCCACTCTCCGCCGTGATGTTTCACGGCAGATTGCTTCACCTTTGGCGTCGAGCGAGGCATGTAAATCCGTGCTCGGATACCGAGTGCCTTGGCAGCCAGAGCCACCCCTTGAGCGTGATTTCCGGCGGAGGCGGTGACCACCCCCCGCACCGATTCTAACGGCGTCATCACCGCCATGCGGTTGCACGCACCGCGCCACTTATAAGATTTCACCGCAGAGAGATCTTCGCGTTTCACCCAGATTTCCGGCCCAGGCTCAGGCAAAACAAGTCGTTCCAACGGCGTCGCCTGCCCGA
Source organism: Verrucomicrobiota bacterium (assembly GCA_009885905.1). Classification (GTDB taxonomy): domain Bacteria; phylum Verrucomicrobiota; class Verrucomicrobiia; order Verrucomicrobiales; family Akkermansiaceae; genus Luteolibacter. The sequence continues at coordinate 365 of VFJU01000416.1, read as the reverse complement.
AGTGGTAAACCCGCTCCCGTGCAAAAAGAATTTCCTGCCGCAATTGCCGATCCAGTGGCAGATCCTTCCGTGTCATGTTTCAGTTATGCCTGACGATCACGCGTTCAGCAACCAGACTTTCAAACCCAGCGCCGAAACCAAACTCAGAGGTAGGGCTGAGCCGCTGCGCCCCGCCGAGCCCATGAAAGGTAGGGCGCTCTCGCCGAGAGCGCAGGCGAAAGAGACGAGAAGACCACAACCCTGTCGTCTAACATTCTATATATAAGCCAGCATGAGGGGGCGGAGCTGTTCGATAGCCCGCCTGTAGCAGGTCGGGCGCGTGAGGCCTACCCTTAGCCAGCGAATGAATTGTAGGCTCACTTCGG
>VFJU01000244.1 GCA_009885905.1 Verrucomicrobiota bacterium | reverse complement strand
GCGATGGCTTGTGGCTACAACGGTGCTCGTCTCCATCAGAAAGTTTTTGAGCCTCGTTTCCTCTACTGGGCGGATCGACTTGGCTACATGGTCTGGGGTGAATATCCTAACGCAGGTTACAACAACCAAGCCGCCGGTTACGCTGCGGTGGTGAATGAATGGACTGAGATTCTTCTGCGCGACAGAAATCACCCATCCATCGTCGGGTGGTGCGCTTTTAATGAAAATAATGCTGGTGGCGAGATTCAGCAAATGGTCTGGCACGTCACCAAGGCCATCGACCCGTCAAGACCCGCTCTGGAAGCGAGTGGGTGGACCCACACGCTGCCGCATCCGGATTTGTGCGACGCTCACGACTACAATGGTAAGCCTGAATCTCTTCGTAAAAAATGGCACGAGTATTTCACAACGCCTCCAATCGGAGAGCGTCCTCCAGCTCGCTACATTCGTCTAGCAGATTCAAAAGTGGACATCGGAGTTCCATTCATGATCAGTGAGATCGGCGGAATCGGATGGGCGACCGAGGGCGGGTGGGGGTACGGCGAGGGTCCTAAGACGATGGATGAATTTTACAAGCGATACCAAGGAACGATCGATGCGATGTTAGACAATCCAAATCTTTTTGGGTTCTGTTACACCCAGCTCACCGACATCGAACAAGAGAAGAACGGGCTCTACTTTTATGATCGGAAGCCGAAGTTTGATTTGAAAAAAATTCATCAAATCACTGCCCGAGAGGCGGCGTACGAACGTGGCGAGCAACAAGCTCCGCCGCCGACAGGGAAGTGTTCTAACGCCAAGTGGCGGGTGTTGGTGGGAGGCTTGCCCGACGGTGACTTGGGTACGCCCTATCACTACAATGGCACCGGAGCACATCTCAATAAAGAGTGGCTCTCGGACGGTTTCGACGATGCATCTTGGTCTGTTGGGTTATCGCCGTTCGGAGCGCGCGAGGACAGTCGGACGGAGTGGAAGACACCTGAAATTTATTTGAGAAAATCTTTTGAATTTGATGGATCAGAATTTCAGGCTGCTGCGGTGGTGATTTACACCCATGGTGCAG
>VFJU01000344.1 GCA_009885905.1 Verrucomicrobiota bacterium | reverse complement strand
TCTTTTTCGTTGTTATGGTCCACCACGGATTGGCTGAAATAGTTGCCAGTGGCATTGCTATTTCCCGCCATGATTCCGTCGAGCCGGTTGTTTCGGCAAATGTTGTTGAAGAAAAGATTTCCATGCGCCGTGATGTCGGCAGCGCGCCCACCCGCACTGACTCCGCGGCGGTTGCTGTCGCATTGATTTGAGGCCACCACATTCTGTCCGGTGTTTCCCTTAACCTCTTCATTCCAGACGTGGACACCGGCTTGACCATTTCCATTTAGAATATTTCCAAAAGTCACCTGATGCGAAACTGCCTCTTCGATGAAGACGCCGTGGCGTTGGTTAGCGGTGCAAATATTGAACAGAGCAGTACCATCCACCGAGCCGGCATCAAGATCGATGCCGTCCATCCGGTTGCCTGTGCAGACGTTACCGATCGAGTGAATCCGGCTCGCAACGTGGGCCCAGATGCCGCGTCCGTTGTTGCCGTAGACGTTGCATTGACGGAGAAAGACAGGAGAACTTTGGTTGCGACCTTTGGTGTTAAAGCCATCGCGTGCACCGGCGGTGAGCTTCACGCCTTCGATGAGTGCGGTGCTACCAGTGTTTGCGTTGATCGGGAAAAATGCCTGCCTAGCACCGTCCAGTTTGCCGCCCGAAAACGAGCAAAAGCCACTTTCAGGTAGTAAAATCAACTGACTTAACGGCGCCTCGCGCACCCATAGCGGATCGAGCGGGGCGCCAAGATCTGCTAGAATTCTCCCGTCCAGAATGACGCAGGTGTTAGGCGGTAATTTGAGTCCCTCCGCATTTCGCGAGACGAATTCACCAATCAGAGTGAGAACAATCACGTCACTTGGATGCGCCTCGCGGGCTTGCTTGAGTGCCTCTACAACGACTGCCAAATCCACTGGAATCACGGGAATTAAGTATTTCGCCGATGTGCCGCCTTTAACGGTTAGATCAAATCGTTTCATGCCCGGCACGACCACGGGATTTTGGTGCGGGTGAGCAAAAGTGGGTGGATTGAAAACTTGCAGCCCTGTGCAAGGTGCTGGTGTCGTTAGATCGTTGTTCCCAAGCAAGAGGATTTCGCGGGCTTCTGGCGCTAGCTTGACGGAACCACGGATTTCATTGCGGAAAATTTGGTGGCGAGATCCACCTATGGTTACAGTTAGATTTTCAGCGCTACCACGGTTTTCGGTCACTAAATTACCGGTGCTTTTGGTTGTCAGCTCGAGAGCGGTTTGGTCGCTGAAGACGTTGCGAGCGATGATCCCACGGTTGGAGTCGGCTCGGATCGCCACTTGATTTGCTGAAAACGTGTTGCCTGCGACCACGCTTGTGAGCGAGTCGATCGCCAGAGCGACGTCGCCCTGCGAGTTGAACTCGTTGTCGAGACACATGAAACCCGCAGTCCCTGTGACTCGTAAACCATTGCCATTGGTTTGAAAAAAACAACGCGTCACGCTCGACGCTTCGTTCACGGCGGCGGCATCACGCCCTTGGTAGTCGACGCCCGCTTTGCCACAGTGAGTGAGTTTGAGTTGGTCGATGTTGATTCGTTTGCCACCCGTCACACTTATGCCGATGACGTCATGACCGCCCCCGTCGAGTGTTGCGGGGCCGGCACCGCTGGATGAAATCGAAACGAGTTCCGCTTGGGTGATTGTCACCAGCGCCGTCGCAGTGCAGTCGGCGGCAGCGACAATTCCCGCTTCTGGCGAGAGCACTAGCATCATGCGAGAGTCGAGCTTGAGAGCGGTGGAACGGATTTCTAAATCCCCAGTCGTTTCCATGAGTAAGAATGCGTCGGGGTGTTTTTTTCGAGCTGCATCCATGACGGCCTGCGCCACTTCGACTTTTCCTCCGGGCAGTCTGAGACGGAGGGTAGGTTCGTCTATCTTCGTGATGAAACTCGCTACGGGTGGAGTGAAAAATGTTTCTTTCGCGCTAGCAGTTAGGGCGAAATTCGCAAGCGCGGCGGAGGCCCCGATGACTGAGGCGATCCTGCGGAGTGGGTAATGACGAATGTCCATTTTTGAATAGCTTGTTAAATTAACGTTAAGAACATCTTACGCACACAATAGGTTACAATATTACAACAATAAAACAAAAATTATCATGTCATCTGAGTAAATTATGCCAATTATTCGAGTAATTATATTTCAATATCTCTTATGAAATCACTCATTTGAAAGCACATTAAAAGTTACATTAATGATAAATTCCAACGCAGCGTAACCAAAAAGAAACCGGCGAAAATCGAAGCGGGGGGACTTCGAATTTCGCCGGGGATCTTAGCCGGGGGGATGGGGGGAGCGGGGGGGAGGTGGGAGGTGGGAGGTGTTGCGGTTTTCGTGACGACTTATAAAAGATAGCCGATTCGAAGCGCGAAGAATAGTCCGTGATCGCGTAGGACTCGAACACAGGAGAATTTGTACGGATAAATCGCAGTGCTTCTGGCGCAATGATTTTATAAAACGCCCGTCGTGAACGGTTATTTCGAAGCTCTAACGGTTCGATTTGAATCTTCGTGATAGAAAAACGAGATTTCCTCCGCGCTGAGCGAACGAAATTTACCCAGCGGTAGCGTATCGTTGAGAAGCAGTGGACCGATGCTTTCACGGTGGAGGCTCAGCACTTGATTTCCAACCGCGTGAAACATTCGCTTCACTTGGTGGTAACGTCCTTCATGAAGCGTGATAGATGCCTCTCGCTCAGCAACAATTTCTAAAAGAGCGGGACGAGTTGTTAGGTCTTCGTAGGCGAAATAAATCCCCTCTGCGAATCGCATCACCGTCTCGGGTAAAATTCGATCACGTGTCGTCACTTGATAGACTTTGGAAATCTCCTCTTGCGGTTCGGTGATGAGTTTAGACCAACGTCCGTCGTTAGTAAGCAACACCAGTCCGGTGCTCGCTCGATCGAGGCGTCCTGCGAGATGAAGTTCATCCCGCAACGGGTGGTCAATGAGTTCCATCACGGTCGGGTGCTGTGAATCCATCGTCGCGCTGAGGTAGCCCGCTGGTTTGTGCAGCATCAGGTAGACGGCTTGCTTTTCTTGGAGGATTTCGCCGTCGAGTTCCACTTTAGTGAAACGGTTGATTCTCCGAATTCCGCAGGATTCCACTGCGCCATCGATCATCACACGCCCGTCTGCCAATTGGCGTGCGACCTCCTTGCACGAATCATTTCTATGGCGGGTCAGGAAACGATCGAGGCGCATTACGGCAGATTAGAAACACCAATCGATCCGTCAACTCTGTGCCAAAAAGTGACGACTCGGTGGGTCTCGAGGCGAAAAAATGAAAGAAATTGATCAAAATCCGAAAATTTACGACTTTGGGCTTGCAAGCGTCTGCTCATCCCGTAACACCTCCCCCCCGAATTATGGCTAAGAAAAGTTGGATCGCTCGCAACGCGCGCAAAAAAGTAACTGTCGAGAAATACGCTGCACTCCGTCTCAAGCTTAAGGCTGAAAAGGACTACGTTGGCCTTTCCATGCTCCCGCGTGACGCGAGCCCGACCCGTCTGGTCAACCGCTGCGAGATCACCGGTCGTCGTCGTGCATTCTTGCGCCGTTTCCGTCTTTCCCGGATTACCTTCCGCGAACTTGCTTCCGCCGGGATGCTTCCTGGCGTTACAAAGTCTAGCTGGTAATTTGGCACGACATCCGCTAGTTTGACGTGGGACGGAAATTTCTCGTCCTTGCGTCGCTCTCATGCCAATCTACGAATACGTCTCAGAAACTCCGGAGGATCCCGAGCATTCGTGCCGCGTCTGCGTTCGTGGATTCGAACTCAGGCGACCCGTTGACCGTTCCCCGTTGGTGGTTTGCCCGCTTTGCAAACACCCAGTCAAAAAGGTAATTTCGCGGATCAATACGCCGACGATCACCAAACCACTCTCCGTGTCCGATGCCAAAAAGGCCGGGTTCACGATACTTCAGCGTCGCGATCAGGGCGTTTATGAAAAACTCTGATTTCGTGAAGTGATGACCGACTTGATTTGCAATCTGCAGCTTCTGGCCTCCGTCGCGCCGGAACCAACAACCGATTTCCCGACCGTGGGGAAAACGATATTCTACATCGTGGGAATCATTTTTTTCCTTTTGCTGAATGCGTTTTTCGTCGCCTCGGAGTTCGCGATTGTGAAAGTCCGGATCAGCCAGATCGAAGGCGAGCTGAAGGACAATCCCGTGAGGGCGGCCACGGCGTTGAAGGTCGTCAACAACCTCGACGGATATCTTTCCGCCAACCAACTGGGAATCACCATCGCCTCGCTGGCACTTGGCTTTCTCGGCGAACCTTTTGTCGCGGCACTGGTGTCGCCCCTACTGATGCAGACTGGAATGTCCATCTGGTGGGTGAAGGGTATCTCATTCACACTGGCGATCCTGTCATTCACCTTCCTGCATGTGGTGATCGGCGAGCTGATGCCCAAGTCGATCGCCATCCGTTATCCTCTCGGGACGACAATGAGGCTGTCGCCCCCCCTGCGCGCTTTCTACAAGTCGGCCGAGTGGGGCATCATTATTCTTCAAGGCACTGCAAACTGGTTGCTCAAGAGCTTGTTCAACATCGCCCCCATGAGTGAGAGCGAGCACAGCCATTCAGCCGAAGAACTTGCGCTGTTGGTGACCCAAAGCGGCAAGACCCAAGAAGTCACTGAGACAGAGCGTGAAATCCTCATCAACGCCCTAGGCCTCAATGAACTCTGGGTGCGTGACGTGATGACGCCGCGCAACAAGGTGGTCATCCTCGACGCGGACCAACCTTTCGATAAGACGTTAGAAATTGCGATGCACAGCAAGCACACCCGTTTTCCCCTAGTCAAGGGACACCTGGATCAAGCGATCGGCCTGATTCACATCAAGGATTTGTTCAAGCTGATCAACGATCCCAATCCAGATTTGATGAGGATCAAGCGCGATTTGAAAATCGTACCAGATACGATGCCTCTGGACACATTATTGAAATTTTTCCTGCGCGAGCATGCACACCTTGCGATGGCGGTGGATGAGTTCGGAACGCCCGTCGGGATTGTATTTCTAGATAATGTGATGGAGGAACTCGTCGGCGATATTCAGGACGAGTTTGACAACGAGCGTTCTTCGTTCACCAAGATCAATAAAAATGAATTTGTGATCGAGGGGGCGATGACCCTGAACGACCTTGCGGGTCACGTACCTGAGCTATTCCTTGAAAGTGGTGAAGTCACGACCGTTGGTGGTTATCTAACGCAAAAACTCGAGCGTTTTCCTAAAGTCGGCGAAACGGTGAGCGTTCTCGGCTATGAAGCCAAGGTCACGAGCATCGACGGCAGGCGAGTGGGCCAAGTTTATTTCCGTAAATTGCCAGACCCATCCTTGGAGGAAGAAAAGAATAGTCGTGCGATGGCGGACTCGGATTAATTCTGATCTGAGTTGATTTGATGATTCTGGATTTGGTGTTATGAGCGATTGTTGTCATTCTAACCAGCCTCCAAAAGAGAAACCGCAGAGCGCTTGTTGTGGTGGCGGGGAAAGTCATGATGACGTGACCCCTTCCAACGCCGCAAAATATTTTTGTCCGATGTGTCCTGGTGTCGAATCGGAGAAACCAGGAGATTGTTCGAAATGTGGCATGGCGCTGGAACGAAATCCTGCTTGGAAGGCGAAGCTGCGGACGATTTATACCTGCCCAATGCATCCGGAGGTACGGCAAGACCACGCCGGTGACTGCCCGAAGTGTGGCATGGCGTTAGAACCGGTTGCCGCTACCGCAGCTGTGGACGAAGAAGAAAACGAAGAACTTGTCGACATGACTCGGCGGCTTTGGATTGCGGGTTTCTTCACCCTGCCCGTATTTTTTCTCGCAATGGCGCACATGATTCCAGGTCTTGCAGCACACGCTTGGTCTGTCGGGCAAGCTTCGCGCTGGGTCCAGTTTGGTCTAACGACACCGGTGGTGGCGTGGGTGGGTTGGCCGTTTTTTCGCCGTGGCTGGCGCTCGTTGCTGACCGGTCAGTTGAACATGTTTACCCTCATCGCCATTGGTGTGGGAGCTGCGTATGTCTTTAGCGCAGTGGCCATGCTGAAGCCCACCCTTTTTCCCCAATCCATGCAGCACGCTGGAAATGTGCCTATCTACTTTGAGGCTGCAGCGGTGATCATCTTGTTGGTGATTTTAGGGCAAGTGTTAGAAGTTCGTGCTCGCAGCCGCACCGGTAGCGCCCTCAAAGCGCTGCTTAATCTTGCACCACCCACCGCCAGACGAGTCACTCTAAATGGAGATGTTGTTGTGCCGTTAGAAATCGTGGAAGTTGGTAACCTGCTGCGGGTGGTGCCAGGTGATAAAATTCCTGTTGATGGCGTCGTGGTCGAAGGGCATTCCAGCGTCGAGGAATCAATGATCACGGGTGAACCTCTGCCAGTTGAAAAGACAACGGGTGACTCGGTGACAGCCGGTACAGTCAACGGTTCTGGAAGTTTTATTCTTCGCGCCGAGCGGGTCGGTAGCGCCACGCTGCTTGGTCAAATCGTCGCTTTGGTGGCGGATGCTCAACGGAGTCGCGCGCCGATTCAAGGGCTTGCAGATCGAGTCGCGGGTTTCTTCGTGCCGCTGGTGTTAGTGGTTTCTCTGCTTACTTTTGGGTTATGGATGTGGTTTGGACCCGAGCCTAAGCTCGCATACGCCATCGTGAATGCCGTCGCCGTATTGATTATCGCCTGCCCATGTGCGCTGGGTCTCGCGACGCCGATGTCGATCATGGTCGGAATCGGTCGCGGGGCTCAGCAAGGGGTGCTGGTTAAAAATGCTGAGGCATTGGAAATGTTAGAAAAAATTAGCGTACTTGTACTCGATAAGACTGGAACTCTCACGACTGGGAAACCGACGCTCACGGATTTTCAATCTGCAGAAGGAATGGAATCTAACGATCTCTTATCGCTCGCGGCATCGCTCGAACAAAGTAGTGAACATCCTTTGGCTGCAGCAATTATCAAGGGAGCAAAAGACCGAGGAATTCCGCTCGAGCCCGTGAGTGACTTTCGCTCATTTGCTGGTGGTGGAGTGTCAGGAACCATCGCTGGGCGCCGCGTGATGATTGGTAAATTGGATTTTATTAGAAATGCCGGAGTCCTTGGAATGGAGTCGCTTCAAGCCTCTGCAGTTGCGTTTCAGGAACACGGCAAAACAGCGGTATTTGTTGCGGTGGACGAGATTCCAGCAGGTCTTCTCGTAGTCGCGGACCCAGTGAAGGCGAACGCACCACTCGTCATCAAAGAATTGCATGCTCTTGGAATTAAGTTGGTGATGCTCACTGGCGATAATCGGCGCACGGCCGCGGTCGTCGCCAAGCAACTGAGTATTGATGTGGTCGAGGCCGAGATTGATCCTGCGGGAAAAGTTGCTGTTATTAAAAATCTCCGGGCAGAAGGTAACATCGTGGTGATGGCGGGAGATGGGATCAACGATGCGGCCGCCCTAAGCGAGGCGGATGTCGGGATCGCTATGGGCACGGGAACGGACGTTGCAATTCAAAGTTCTGGCATCACTCT
>VFJU01000323.1 GCA_009885905.1 Verrucomicrobiota bacterium | reverse complement strand
TGGGGGTAAATGCATAAAACCCAGCGGTGCGCGGGCGCAGCATTGCCACGTGGTTCGCGAGTACGCCACGGCGGGTGAGGATGACCAATCGTGCATCGGGTAACGAATCCGCAAGCGTGACCGCTGCACGGGCTGTCTTTTGACGCTCGTCTCGAAGGAGGGCGCTTTGTCCAAATCCATGCCCGCCGACGCGCTCGATGCGGGAGGAAATACGAACCAAAGCCTCGACGCATCGCTCTGGATAACGACCCACCGAAGTTTCGCCGGAAAGCATCAGGCAGTCGGCTTCTTCGTAGGCTGCGTTCATCACGTCGGTCACTTCGGCACGGGTGGGAGTGGGGTTGGTGATCATCGACTCCAAGAGCTGGGTAGCGACGATCACGCGGGTTCCGAGTTCGTGGCAGCGCTTGATGATACGACGTTGGAGAATGGGGAGTTCTTCAAACTCGACCTCTGTGCCGAGATCTCCGCGAGCGACCATGATGACATCCGCTTCTTGGATAATGGCGTCGATGTTACGGATGGCTTCTTGGTCCTCAATCTTGGCAACGATTTGTGCTTCGCCTTCTAACGATTTCATTGCATCGCGAAGTTCTCGGACGTGGGCGGAGTCGCGAACGAAAGATCCCGCGATGTAGTCGGCGCGGCACTCGACGGCAAGTGCGAGATCCTTATGATCTTTTTCAGTTAGAGCTGGAAGATTTAAGCGAACGCCTGGTAGATTTATGTGGCGGCGCGAACCCATGCTTCCGGGTGTTTTGACGAAACACAGGACGCGGTCTGCCTCAACCACATCAATGCGCATGAGCAGAGCACCATTATCCACCACCAGAGTGTTGCCCACCGCGACATCGCCCATAAGGCCATCGTAGTTTACGGTGGTGGAGATGGGGGTCGTCGCGTCGGCGCCATTTTTACGAAATTCGACGACGTCACCCTCGAGAAGATTGTAAGGTTTTTCCAAATCACCCGTGCGAATCGAAGGGCCAGTGAGATCGAAAAGCACCGCGATGTGGACACCACGTGCCTCAGATTGGCGGCGTACGCGTTTGGCCATTTCGGCAGCCCAATCATGCTTTGCGTGGCTCATATTGAGACGAAAGACATTGGTGCCCTCGTCGATGAGGCGACCAATCATTTCTTCGGATTCGGTGGCTGGGCCGAGAGTGATAATGATTTTAGTTTTGCGTGACATGATA
>VFJU01000266.1 GCA_009885905.1 Verrucomicrobiota bacterium | reverse complement strand
TTGGGCTGTCGCCTGAACGGCCTTCACTCGATACTCTGAGCGACCAGCATCAAAAATCGGGCCCGCAAGTTGCGGACCAATCGAGTAAGCCGCTGAACCCCCTTGGAGCAACTGATTGAGATCCCCACTGATCACTCCGCCTTGACCCGTGAGTGACAACTGGGGAAATCGCAGAGCTTCCGCCACGCCGATATCGGCCGTGGCAGCTTGGAACGACTGATCCGCCGCAGCGATGTCTGCACGGCGCTGCATGACGGCGGAAGGCAACCCCGCAGCAATTCCATGTGCAGAATCCATGCGATCAAGATTCCCACCCCGCTCAATGCTGTTAGGATAGGCACCAAGTAGCACACGAATTGTATTTTCTCTCTCAACAATCGCCCGCTCGGTGGCTGGAATGAAAAGCTTGGCTTGCGAGAGTAAAGCCTCCGCCTGACCCACCTCGAGATCGGAACTGACACCACCATCTCGCCGCGCGGTGACGAGATCCAGCGAGCCCTTACGGCTGGCCACGGTGTTCCTAGAAATGGCGAGGCGCTCGTCAAGGTTTAGCAGATCAATATAGGCGGTGGCGACCGCTGCTACCAATGAGGTTTGAACCGCGTCACGCTGGTACTCGGACTTTAATAACCTCGCGCGGGCCGCCTGATTGTCACGGGCGATTCCCCCCCATAAATCGAGTTCCCAACTGAGTAGTCCTGTTAGATTGTAAGATTCCGAGCTACGGTCGCCACTCGCTGTTGATTGACCCGCATTTCTAGAGCTGCTGTTGGCGGTGCCCCCTGCACTGCCGTCGAGAGTGGGAAAAAACGCGGAATTGGCGATGCCAGTTCGGGCTCGAGCTTCTTCAATGCGATAAGTCGCGGCGACAAGGTCGGGGTTATTCTGAATCGCCACAGCGATTAACTTACGTAAATTAGGATCTGAAAAGACCTTCCTCCAAGATTCATCACCGAATGAAGGCCCGTGCAGAGCTGTTTTCCCACGGAAGGACGAGGGAACCGCTAAATCCGGAGTCGCAGGATCCGGACCGAGCATGCAGGAGCTGATGAAAACCACGCTGGGTAAAATAAAAATCGGGCGCATCGGAATCTCAATTCATGACGATAAGGAATCAGAAACTTGAGTACGGAATGAGCAATTCACCACATACTCGAGCACAGATTAACGACAACTTCTTGAACTCGGCGAGAATGATTTTTCACCCGATATCATTTGGATCATCATGACAACTCAAGCGGTCCTCGCCCGCCGCTCTCGCGGGGCTTTCAGTTTGACAGCTTCACTAAGGATCAATAGACCCGTAAGTCATCCGGTTGTCCCACGCTCACGCCAAATTCTGACCCGGTCTCAATTCACTCTCACCACCAGACCCAAATATTTTGAGTCCACAATATCATCACGTCTTATGGCCTGCAGTGGCTCTCATCGCGGCATGTGCTCTCAGCGCCTGTAACAAACCCCAGGCCGTCACTCTGCCACCACCCATCGTGGAAGTAATGGAAATAGGCACCTCGGTGGTTCCCATCACCACGACCCTCATCGGCCAACTCGACTCCCCACAAAACGTAGAAGTCCGGGCCCGCGTCGAGGGATTCATCGACGAAGCGAGGTTCACCGAGGGGGTCGAAATCCAACAAGGGGACATCCTTTTTGAGCTCGATCCAAAACCTTACCTCGAGAAACTCGCCGCAGCGAACGGTTCAATGGCCGAAGCAAATGCCGCACTCAATAAATACCAAAAAGACGTTGCACGCCTCGCACCGTTGGTGGAACGCCGAGCGATCCCCCAGCAAGATCTCGACAACGCACTCGCTTCCGTGGATGTCGGTAAAGCCGGCGTAATCACCGCACAGGCCCGAGTGGAGTCCGCTCAACTCGATGTTGGATATTGCGAAATACGATCGCCCATCACCGGTCTGATCGGTGCCAAGCAGGTTTCAATCGGCGAATTGGTCGGCAAAGGAGAACCCACCTTGTTAGCGACTCTATCGACTCTGGATCCGATTTGGTTCTACTGCAACGTGAGCGAGGTGGACTACATGATCGCCGAGGGAAAAATCCGCAAAACTGGGTTAGAAATTTCAAAAGTTCCCCTAACACTCATTCTCGCAAGTGGCCCCGAACATGCCGAAAAAGGCTCAGTCGTCTTTATCGACAGAGCGGTCGATGTGAAAACTGGAACCTTACGAATCCGAGCCGAATTTCCCAATCCACAAAAAATTCTCCGTCCTGGTATGTTTGCCCGCATCCGCATGGATCTCGGAAATCGCAATGACTGTATTCAAATCCCCGAACGCGCCGTTGTCGAAATGCAGGGCCGCGCTTTCGTCTGGGTCATCGACAAAGCGGGCATTGCGAACCAACGCCCGGTTAAATTGGCCGATCTAGTCAACTTCAACTATATCGTTACCGATGGGCTCAACGTCGGTGACCGTATCGTCGTCGAAGGCCTGCAAAAAGTACATGAGGGCAAACCAGTCCGCGCTCTAACTGCTGCGCAAATGTCCGCATTACAATCCGCTCAACCTAAATCCGCGAAAGAGTAACCCACCATGGTCGAATTTTTTATCCGCCGTCCTATTGTGGCGATGGTCATATCGATCGTCACGGTGATCGTCGGTTTGGTCTCACTTTCGCGGTTACCCATTTCAGAGTACCCAAACGTAAGCCCAACTCTCATTCAAGTTACCTCCACCTATCGTGGGGCTGCCGCACAGGCCGTGATGGAATCGGTGGCCACACCCATCGAGTCTAAGGTAAACGGCGTAGATAAACTGCTTTATATGCAGTCGATCAATTCTAACGACGGAAAGATGACGTTGAATGTCACCTTCGACGTCGGCACCGATGTCGACATCATGCAGGTCAACACGCAGAACCGCGTGAGCCAAGCCGAAGCTCAACTGCCAGACGCAGTGAAACGCGAAGGGGTCGTCGTCAATCGCTCAAGCCCTGACATCCTTCTCGCCATCGGGCTGTCGTCACCCAAGGGCACCTACGACGGGATTTTCCTCGGCAACTATGCTGACATCAATCTAATCGATCAGATCAAACGTGTACCAGGTGTGGGCGACGTGAAAAACTTCACGGCGCAAGATTACTCGATGCGAATTTGGCTAAACCCGGAAAAGCTTTCGATACTCGGCATCACGCCGCAAGACGTAGCAAGCGCCATCAAAGAGCAAAACGCACAGTCTCCCGCAGGAGTGATTGGCGCGGAACCGGCGCCCAAAGGCCAACAAAGTCAGTTCAACATCCGCGCTCTGGGTTTATTGAAAGACCCCAAAGAGTTTGCAGAAATCATCGTGCGATCCAACTCGGACGGATCGCAAGTTAAGATCAAAGACGTTGGACGTGTCGATCTTGGCGCTCAAACCTATGCCTTACGCGCCCGCCTTGATGAAGCCCCCGCCGGCGCCCTAGGCGTTTATCTAGCACCCGGCGCAAATGCCATTCAGACCGCAAATAACGTAAAAAAAATTCTCGATGATGCGGCGACTCGGTTTCCGCCGGACATGGAATACGACATCACTCTGGACTCCACATTGCCGATCCTAGCGTCGATGGATGAAATCGTTCACACGCTGATAGAGGCAATCATTCTCGTGCTCATCGTGGTCTATATTTTCCTACAAAGCTTTCGCGCGACGATCATCCCGATGCTGACCGTTCCCGTTTCACTACTCGGCGTGTTCATCGCATTTCCGATGTTAGGATTCAGCGTGAACACACTGACCATGTTTGGCCTCGTCTTAGCGATTGGCATTGTGGTGGATGACGCCATCGTCGTGGTAGAGGCCGTACAGCACCACATCGAACATGGAATGACTCCAGTTGAGGCTACTCGACAGGCGATGAAGGAGGTGGCGGGACCAGTCGTGGCGATTGCGCTCATTTTATGCGCGGTGTTTGTTCCCGTAGCTTTTATGGGAGGAGTCACTGGAAGACTCTATCAGCAATTCGCAATCACCATCGCAGTGTCCGTCATTTTCTCGGCGATCAATGCTCTAACACTCAGTCCTGCGCTCTCGGCCATGCTTCTCCGCAAACCAACTCCGGGCCGTGGGCCCATCGCTTGGTTTTTCGGCAAGTTCAACGCATCTTTTGAGTGGATTACTAACGCTTACGGCTCCATCGTTGCAGGCCTTGTACGCAAAGCCACTCGGTCAATGCTATTGTTAGTGGTGGTAGGCGGCGGAATCTATCTGCTCGGTAAAGTGGTGCCGGGTGGGTTCATTCCTGATGAGGATAAAGGCTTCCTCTTCGTTGCTATTGAGCTACCGGAAGGGGCATCTCTTCAGCGTTCCGACGAAGTGCTTAAACAAGTCGAAGCCGTCGTAGGAAAAACCAAGGGCGTGCGCTCGGCTCTCGGAATTTGTGGCATGAATATCCTCAACTCACTGAACGTCTCTAACGCCGCCATGATGTTCATCGGCCTCGATGACTGGGAGGAACGCAAGTCCCCTGAACTTTCCGCCAAAGCTATCGCCCTTCAGTGGAACAAAAAATTCGCTGCCATTCCAGGCGCACGAGTCTTTGCATTCGGTCCTCCACCACTGCCAGGATATGGTAATGTTTCGGGCTTTACCATGGAACTCCAGGATCGGTCCGGCGGCACCGTGGACCAACTCGCCAGCTACGTCCAACAAGTCACCGCAGCCGCTGCGAAACGACCGGAAATCAGTCGTATCAGCACGACATTCCAGCCCGCCACTCCACAAGTGAAGGTCGAATTAGACCGTGAAAAAGCCCAGACTCTTGGCGTTCCCGTGGACAATGTTTTCCAAACTCTGCAAGCCTATCTCAGCGGTCTTTATGTGAATGACTTCGTTAAATTTGGCCGAGTTTATAAAGTCTTCCTACAGGCGGAACCCCAATTCACCAGCGAGCCGAATGACATTGGAAAGTTTTTCGTCCGCAACAAAGACGGCGGGATGGTGCCCTTAAGCACGTTGGTCAAAGTGTCTAAAATGTCCGGTCCAAACTTTGCCTCGCGCTTCAATCTTTATTTGTCTGCAGAACTGATGGGAGCTCCTGCTCCTGGTTACAGTTCTGCACAAGCCATGAAAGCGATGGAAGAAATCATGGCAACCATGCCATCTAACGTCGGTTATGAATGGGCTGGTCTCACCTTGCAGGAAAAAAAATCCGAGGGCCAAGCACCGCTTATTTTTGGAATGTCCGTAATCTTTGTTTTCCTTCTGTTAGCCGCTCAGTATGAAAGCTGGTCACTGCCCATCGCCGTCCTCCTCGCCACGCCCACAGTGATTCTCGGCACGATGGCAGGGCTGTTTGCGCGTCACTTCGAACTCAATGTCTACGCACAAGTCGGACTGATCATGCTCATCGGCCTCGCGGCGAAGAATGCCATTCTCATCGTCGAATTTGCAAAAATGCGCCGCAGCGAAGGAGTCAGCACGCACGATGCGGCGGTCGAGGCATCCAAGCTTCGGCTGCGCCCTATTCTGATGACCTCGTTCGCTTTCATCCTCGGGTGTGTGCCATTGATGTTGGCAACAGGTTCTGGAGCAGCATCGCGAAGCACCATGGGCACCGGCGTGGTCTGCGGCATGGTCGCCGCCACGGTGATCGGTCTATTCCTTATCCCCGTCTGTTACGTTTTTATCCAGCGTTTCTCGGACGAAAAGAAAGTGGAAGAATCGCACTAGATAAACCTAACGGCATGCTTTTTTGAAAGCTTGAGAACGTCGCCAGCTTGAACAGCCACTGCTGCGGCAGGGTCGGTAATTTTTTCTCCGTTGAGCTGGACAGATCCGGTGGTAATAAATTGCTTTTTAAGCTCGCCGTTAGATTTTTCAAGTTGATACGCAACAAGAAATGCGTGTGCCGTCAGAGCGAGTACAGAGAGATCTAACGGAAGATCCGCGAGAGAAATTTCAGGAAGCTCCGCAGCGGCGAGATCTTTTTTAGAGAACCGCGTATCCCAATCCGCACGGGCGGCCGGGCCAGCTTCATGACCGTGGTAGCGACTGGTAATTTTCTCAGCGAGAGACTTCTTCGCATCCATCGGGTGGCCTAAAGAATCTCGAGCCTCGCCTAATAGAAGAAGGTAGTATCGATCCATTAACTCGTCTGAGACGCTCATCAACTTGCCAAACATTTCTTGTGGCGCATCATTGACGCCCACGTAGTTGCCATAGGATTTAGACATCTTTTTAACTCCATCGAGACCTTCTAACAGTGGCATCACCATGACCACTTGTTGCGGTTGCCCCTCTTCTTTTTGGAGGTCGCGCCCGACGAGTATATTGAAGAGTTGGTCGGTACCGCCGATTTCAACGTCTGCACGAATTTCAACCGAGTCCCAGCCCTGCATGATTGGGTATTGAAGTTCGTGAAGGCGGATTTCCTGACCTGCATCAAGTCGTGTTCGAAAATCCTCGCGCTGAAGCATCTGTTGGAGCGTCACCCGCCCGTTGAGCTTGAGAATTTCCTCGTAAGTCATTTTACGAAACCAGTCACCGTTGTAAACCACCTCGGTTAGCGATTGATCGAGAATCTTAAACGCTTGATCGGTGTAGGTTGCCGCGTTGATCAAAACCTCTTCGCGAGTGAGCGGGGGGCGTGTGGATGAACGACCCGTGGGATCGCCCACGGTGGCGGTGAAATCGCCGATGAGAAGAACCGCTTGGTGGCCAAGAATCTGAAACTGACGAAGCTTTTCCAAGGCAACCGTGTGACCGAGATGGATGTCTGGCGCGGTGGGGTCGACACCAAGTTTGATCCGCAGTGGGCGACCAAGGCGAAGTTTTTCAAGGAGCTCTTTTTCCGAGAGGACTTTAGCGGTGCCGGTCGTGAGTTGGGCGAGTTGTTGTTCTGGAGACATGAGAGGAAGGAAAGCGAAGCTTACGCAGACGAAGAATGGCTTGTCGATGGGGGCTGCCAAGCCCTGATTGATGCCGAATCGGCAGCAGCTAGCCACGGGCATGATTTTTACCTTCCCAAACCGTGGTGCTTGGTTAATTCTGCCGCCCCGCATGAAATGGTGGTCGTAGCTCAGTTGGTAGAGCCCCGGATTGTGATTCCGGTTGTCGCGGGTTCGAGTCCCGTCGATCACCCCATCTTTCCCATCGGAACCTCAGTGGAGGTTTGGAAGGGGGGGGAGGAACCTTAGACAAACGATTGATGCAGCCGCTCGAGAGTAGGATCCAATACAAGTTTCGCAATTCGCTACTACTGGCGGAGGCCTTGACTCATCCTAGCCTTGCGTACGAGTCACAAAAACCTCACTTTGACAACCAGCGGATGGAGTTTCTCGGCGACGCCGTTCTGCAATTGGTCGTCACGGAAGAGCTATTCAAAATGTTCCCGGATCTTCCCGAAGGGCAACTGACTAAACTGCGTTCCCGCGTCGTCTCGCGCAGGGCGCTCGCGAGGTTCGCAATGGGAATCCACCTCGGCGATTACGTCTTACTCGGAAAGGGTGAAGAGTCGACTGGCGGGCGCAGGCGCTTGTCCACTCTGGCAGACGCATTCGAATCGTTGATCGGCGCGGTCTACCTCGACACCGGCCAAGGATCAGCACGCGAATTGATCCTTCGCCTTTTCGAATCTGAAATTGGCAACATGGTCACCAGTCCGGAAGAGCGGAATCCAAAGGGTGAACTACAAGAATTTTTACAAGCCATTCATCCACAGGCGCCCGTCTACCGAGTGATCAGCGAAAGCGGACCAGACCATCGCCGAGTTTTCCAATCCGAGGTTTCTTGGAGAGAGACAGTTCTAGCAACTGGCAAAGGAAAAAGCAAAAAAGAAGCAGAAGCACGAGCCGCCGCAGAGGCACTGCGCGCAAGACTTTGGGAAAAGTAACGGACTGATGCCCCAGCAAACGCTTCGCCACATTCGGTTGCCGGCGCGATTCTAACTGAACCGTGAGGTAAAGCTACCTATCAAGAAAGTCTCGCAGCAAGCAATTCACGCTGAAAAATGAGTTCCTTCGGCAAGTGATCATACAAGTCGATGAACAATTCCCCCTGACTGACAAGTTCCGCTTTCCATTCGGCATGCTTGAACGCCATGACTTTGTCGTAACTTTCTTTGGTGAAATCTTTGAGACCTTCGATGTTAAAATCCTCAAACGCTGGGGTCCATCCAATTTGAGTTTCATAGCCCGCAGCGGCGCCATTGCAGCGTTTAAAGATCCACTCGAGAACTCGCATGTTCTCACCATAACCAGGCCATAGGAACGAGCCATCTTCGTCCTTGCGAAACCAGTTCACATGAAAAAACCTCGGAAGGTTTGTGAGATAACGTCTCATTTCTAACCAATGACCAAAATAAGCCCCCATGTTGTATCCACAAAACGGCAGCATCGCCATCGGATCTCGACGAACTTTACCAATCGTTCCCGCAGCAGCGGCTGTCATTTCCGAACCCATCGTAGCTCCCACATAAACCCCATGACTCCAATTAAATGCCTGATAGACTAACGGCATCGTTGTCGGGCGACGACCACCAAAAACGATCCCATCAATAGGGACTCCATCAGGATTTTGCCAATCCGGATCGATAGTCGGGCATTGCACGGCGGGTGCCGCAAAGCGCGCATTTGCATGGGCCGCAGTGCGACCACAATCCGGAGTCCAGTCTTGTCCCGTCCAATCAATAAGGTGAGCAGGTTTTTCCGGCGTCATGCCTTCCCACCAAATATCACCATCATCAGTGAGTGCCACATTGGTGAAAATGGTGTTTGCCTTCATCGAGTCCATAGCGATTGGGTTGGTCCCGTAAGCGGTGCCGGGGGCAACACCGAAAAACCCAGTCTCTGGATTGATCGCATGTAACTTGCCGTCCGCGTGAGGCCAAAGCCAAGCAATGTCATCGCCGACGATAGACGTTCTCCATCCCGCCTCGAGATATGCTTTTGGCGGGATAATCATGGCGAGATTAGTCTTGCCACAAGCAGATGGAAAAGCCGCGGTTAGATATGTCTTCGCGCCGTCCGGCGCATGGATGCCAACGATGAGCATATGCTCCGCCATCCACTGATGTTCGCGAGCTATGTTAGAAGCGATCCGTAACGCAAGGCACTTTTTGCCTAACAAGGCGTTACCGCCATACCCTGAGCCGTAAGATATAATTTCGCGAGTCTCAGGAAAGTGCACAATGTATTTATCCTCGTTGCACGGCCATGGGGTGTCTTCCTGTCCGAGATCAAGAGGGGCGCCCACCGAATGGAGACAAGGAATAAATTGGCCGTGCCCATCGCGTTTTTTTGGTGCTAGACCAGAAGCCTCATCTTCCAAGCGCTTCAGAATATGCTCTCCCATGTGGCACATGATTCGCATACTAACAGCAACATAAGGGCTATCAGAAATTTCTATGCCAATCTTCGCAAGGGGGGAATCAAGTGGTCCCATACAAAATGGAATAACATACATCGTCCGTCCCTTCATCGAGCCCTTAAACTTTTCAGAGAGTTTCGCGCGCATCACGGCAGGATCAGCCCAATGGTTGGTTGGACCGGCCTCGTCTCTTCGCTTTGAACAAATATATGTCCGCTCTTCGACACGCGCGACGTCGGAAGGAGTCGAGCGGGCAAGAAAAGAGTTTGGACGTTTTTCAGGATTAAGGCGGATGAAGGTTCCTTTCGCGACCATCAAGGAAGTGAGTCGATCCCACTCCGCTTGTGATCCGTCGCACCATTCAACGGATTTGGGTGAACAAAGATCCACCATCTCACTAACCCATTTTCCTAAACCAAGATGCGTTGTTTTATCTAATTCACCCATAATTGATGTGTAGTTAACAAGACCAAGCTCATTTAGCAATCGATTGAGAAATTTAAATTACTTTGTCTCCTCACACGGCCACCCATCCACGACAACGAGTCGACAATAGAATGCACTCAACTTTTGCATTAGGATAAGCCTTCTCTATCACTCTGCGATAAGCATTCATTTGACCAGAATATCTCTCCGACAAAATGCAGATGTCATTGACCGCATCGGTCTTGAAATCAATCACTTCGACTCGCGTAACCCTACCACTTTCATCGCGATGAAGGTGCAAACGATCAATGATTCCGCTAATCCATTCCCCATCAAGCGCCGCATCTATCGCTTGTTCGCGAAAGAGTTCTACCGCCCGACCACCACGCTGAAAGAACAGGCTGAATTTTGATTCCACTACAAGGCTGGCCACTAAAGATCCCGCATCATTGTTAGGCAAAATAGGATTCACTTCATCAATCCAACCAACCAACTCAAACGCGGCATGTACATCGCTACCAAATACCATTCCAGTAGCAGAGTTAGAAATGTTAGAATCTTGTTTTTGCTTCATGCCACTTGGCGAGACTCTTGATCGGCGCGCCACTCCAACAGGAAGAACCGCTGGCATCAAATCTTGCTTTTTGATGATGGTGGGGGCAACCGCTTCCACCCAATCTGGTGACCCGAATTGAGCAACCACTCCTGGCAGTCCATTTGAGCAAATGGACGTCGCCAACCAGTTAGACAAAGAAGTCTTTTCAGCCGCCTGGGTTTTGGAAGGCGGTTCCAGGAGAACGTACAATCCACGTTTCGAGCGTGTCAGCGCGACGTAAAGCATGCAAAATGCCTCGTATTGTTGCCCCATTGCCCATTCGGTCTCAGCTTGGCGCATTTCAGGAATTAGATCCCGCGCCCATCTCGGTGGCGTCTGAGTGATCCACTCACCGTTTTTTTCCGCTGCGTCAAAATTCTGAGATGATGGAACCACCACCTTTGGCACTTCTGGAATGACCACCACATCGAATCCAAGGCCCTTTGCCTTATGAATCGTCATCACTTGAACCGCAGCAATCCCAGGGCTTTGTGCCACTTCCAATCGTTTGATCCACTCCGCCGCCCGCTGTGGCGTCGTCCCGCCTTGGTTATCAAGACCTGCTAGAGCCATGATGATATCCCCCGCTCTGCGCCGACCAAAGTCCGACCAGCTTGACCAACAGGCGTCAACCACCTCTTCAGCCATTCCCGCAAAACCAACTTGCGAGACCCTGTCTAACAATCCTTCCCATATTTGGTGCCAAGACTCCCCAAACCTTGTGCGAAGAGACTGCGCGAAAGGCGACATCTCTATCACTTCCCACGCGTAAGAGTCCGCTGGATTCGCCAACCACCTAAGCAGATGCTCCAGCACAATTCCAACAGGGCTGTCCTTGCTCGGTTGACGCCGACCTTCCTCGATCACGTCGAATCCAGCCGCTCGCAAATAGTCGGCCACCTCCACCACCAGATCATTTGTCCGCACCAATACACCACAAGTCATCTCGCGCTTGCCGATTCCTAGCTCCTCTAATATTTCACCAAGCCGTGCCAACCGCGCATCGCGCTCGCCTTCCACCACCTCAACCCGTGCCTCGCCACGCCCTGCGGGAGTCGCTAACTTGGGCGCTGAGAAATGCTGCTGCCACTCCCACAAATCAGCTGACTTGCCAAAAATCTCGCGTAACGTAGTCGTGTCGCCACAAACTTGATTTACGAGTTCAAGCACCTCCGGGCATGAACGCCAGGATTCCGCCATCTTTTCGATTTTAAGCTCATCACCATAACGGTCGATGACCTCTTGAAATAGGCTAGCCTCGCCTCCGCGCCATGCGTAGATCGCTTGCTTGCGATCACCGACAATAAACAACGA
>VFJU01000165.1 GCA_009885905.1 Verrucomicrobiota bacterium | reverse complement strand
ATGTATCTCAAGTCACTCGAAATCCTAGGCTTCAAGTCGTTTGCGGACAAAACCATCTTTGAGTTCGCCAAAGGCGTGACTGGCATCGTCGGTCCGAACGGCTGCGGCAAGTCTAACGTCGTCGACGCCATCCGCTGGGTGCTCGGCGAAACCTCCGCGAAAGCCTTGCGCGGCGGCGAAATGGCAGACGTGATTTTCAACGGCACCGAAAAACGCAAACCGCTAGGCATGGCGGAGGTCACCCTGACCATGGCAGACTGCGAAGGCCCGCTGAAGGTCGCATTCAATGAGGTCGCGCTAACACGCCGCGTGTTTCGCGACGGCCGCTCTGAGTATCGCATCAACGGCACACTCTGCCGCCTGAAAGATATCCAAGACCTGCTCATGGATACCGGCATCGGTCGCACCGCTTACTCGATCATGGCGCAAGGACAGATCGATCAGATTCTATCATCTAAGCCGGAGGAACGTCGCGCGGTTTTCGAGGAGGCTGCCGGCATCACAAAATTCAAGCGCGAGAAAAAAGAAGCACTGCGTAAACTCGAGTTTACCGAGGCGAACTTGCTACGCGTTTCCGACGTCCTGGCCGAACAAGAACGTCGGATGAACTCGCTCCGCCGCCAAGTGGCCAAAGCACGCCGCTACCAAGCTCTCGCCGCAGACACTCGTGTGCTGGACAGCCATCTCGGACACAAGAAATTTGTGGAACTCAGTGCCGAGCGCGACGAACTATCCGTTTCGATTCGTGGTCTTGAAGTACGCGATACTGAGTTAGAAATGCAGCTGCCAGCGAAGGAAGAGGCGGTGACGGAAGCCCGCACCGCCGCACGGATTTTCGAGGGCGAACTCGCAGAACTCCGCCAACGCCTTAACGAACATCGTAACGCGCTCAACTCCGCTTCGGGTCGCATTGCCTTCAACGATGAACGTAGGACAGAACTGGAATCTCGCATACGCCAAAACCACGAAGACATCTCTAACACCCGAGAAAAACTCGCTCAACAGGAGTTCGATTTCATCGCTGCCAACGAATCTCTCGACCAGCTCAGTCGGATTATCGCCGAAAAAGAAATCCAACTCGCCGAGCAAGAAGCCCGCACCAAAGGGACCCGCGAGGAACGCGAAAACATCGAAACATCTCTCCGCGAAAGCCGCGGTGAGGCGAACCGAACCCAGACGGTCATCGCAGCGATGCAGGCAAAAATCGAGAGCGCCCTATCACAACTCGAAAGCAACCGCGAACGCGCTCGCCAACTCGGTGACGAACAACAACGCCTCACACTCGAACTCGAAGAATTCCGTGCCGAACAAGCACGCATTTCCAGCGAGGTCGATGAGACCGGCTCGATGTTAGGAGAGCTCACCGATGATTTCCAATCCTCAGAGCGCAGCTATCAACACACCCGCGGCGACTTGGATGCCGCCCGCACCGCAGCCATCGATTCTAACAAATTACTTGCCCAGCGCTCCGCTAGGTTTGACGCGGTGCGCCAGTTAGTGGAAAGCGGCGAGGGATTCGAAAAGGGTACGCAAAATGTTCTCAAGGGCCTCGGCGAACCGGATGTTTTCAAACCCGGAATCCACGGAGTTCTCGCCTCGTTTATCGAGGCGGATAATAACTGCGCACGTGCCATCGAGGCAGCACTCGGCAATCATCTCCAAGCCGTCCTCGTCCAAGATCAAGCCATGGCGGAAGCCGTGATCACGCGCCTGACTGAAAAACAGTTAGGCGTTGCAGCGATTCTGCCGGAGTCTTTCATCGGCTATTCCACCGGCACACAAATGGAATCGCTGCCGGAAGGCGCCACTGCATGGGCGCTCGACCGCGTGAAATCGGACAGTCGCATTTCCACGGTGATTGAGCGCTTACTCGAAAAAGTACTCATCGTTCCCAATCTAGCAACCGCCCTTCGCCTCCGAGCATCTCAACCCAGTGTGACTTTTGTCACACTCGCTGGAGTGGTTCTCTCCGCAGAAGGAATGCTCCGCGGTGGCACAGGAGCTGAGGGTGTCACTTCAGTGCTTGAACTGCAAAACGAAGTCCGGACCCTCGCCGCTGAGGTCGCAGATCTCACCGTAACGGACGCCGCAGCCCGCACACGGGTCACCGATCTCGAATCACAACTCGAACAACTCCGCGAGGAAGTCGAGGTGGCTCGTGAGCGTCTGCAACGTCAAAAAGTCGATCTTTCAACACTGCAAGGTCAACTCACCCTCGCCACTCGCGAAGTTGAAAATTTCGAAACCAAACTGGAAAACGTTAGATGGGAAAGCGGAGAACTCGACAACCGCGAACGTTCCGCCGCCGAAGGACGCGAACACCTCGAAAGCGAACTCTTCTCAGCTAGAGAACGATTAGAATCGTTGGAAAACGAATCACGACGACTGCAATCAGAATCAGAATCCGTCGTACGCCGCGAACAGGATATTGTCGAAACTCTCAACGAACTCCGCACCGAACTCGCGGTGGAGCGCCGTGCAAAGCAATCGTCCGAGGAACAACAAAAACCCATGGAGGCGCGGCTGTCAGAACTCCGCGACGCAGCCATCCGCCGAGAAGCTGAAATCGCCTCGTTCGATGGCCGCATCGAAGCCGCACAAAGCGAGAACGCCCGCCTATCTGAAGAGTGCGAAACTCACCGCGCAGAGGTGGAAGATTTACAAGTGGAAATCAATACACGTTCCACTGGTCGGAATATATTGTTAGAATCTATCGAAAACGCCGAGACCTTGCTCGCGGCTCTACGCAGAGACCACTCGAAAGTACTCGAACAAAAAGGGCGCGAAGAGATCGCCTGCACCAAACTGGAGCTCCGAATCGAAAGCCTGACCACGACAATCCTCGAACGCCACCAAATCGATCTATCCTCCTTCGAGCCAGACGCCCACGCCCTGCTCGTCAGTATTGCTTCTCAAAAAGCTCTTCAAGGTCGCGGCGGTCGCCAGTCGATCGTCACTGGAGATGAATCCGAGGAAAATTCTGATGATGACATGCCGACCATGGTCGTCGATGGCACGACCGATGACGTTGAAATTCCCGGCGAGATGACTGGTGAACCGGATTGGGAATTCGTGGAATCCATTGTCTCCGATATCAAACGCCGCCTCGACGCAATGGGCCCAGTCAATTTGGACGCCATCGAGGAGTTCGATGAACTGGAGGAACGCTACAATTTCCTCAAGAACCAGCACGACGATCTCGTCAACTCGAAATCCGAACTTCTCGAAGTCATCGACCGAATCAACATCGAAACCCAGCGCCTCTTCGCCGAGACTTTTGCTCAAGTCAAAATCAACTTCCGCGAGATGTTCAAGGAACTCTTCGGTGAAAAAGGCGAGGCTGACTTGAATTTGTTAGATGAAAATGATCCATTGGAGTCAGGAATCGACATTACCGCCAAGCCTCCCGGCAAGAAATTGCAGTCGATCACACTTCTATCCGGTGGCGAACGCTCGATGACCGCCGTTGCCTTGTTATTCTCGATCTACATGATCAAGCCTAGCCCGTTCTGCGTGCTCGACGAACTTGATGCGCCACTTGATGAGTCGAACATTAACCGCTTCGTTAAAGTGCTCGACCGCTTCATCGACAACTCACAATTCATTATCGTGACCCATTCCAAGCGCACCATGGCCCGTGCCGATGTGATGTATGGCGTGACGATGGAGGAGTTCGGCATCTCAAAACCTGTGGGAATGCGCCTCACCGCAGACGACGGGGCAAGCGATATAAAGTCCGAAGCAAAAAGTGCCGCGCAAAAAGCCGCCCTCAGGCTGGACTCGTAACTAACAATTCTCCAGATAGGAGAGGGAAAATGAAAGTGGTGCGGAGGTCCGAGTGGATCGCGCACCACTTTCAACTTTTCATGCCTTAAAAGCAGCCAAGGTATTACTTGGAAAAGGCGACGAGAAGTTCCTTCTCTATCACCGCAGCAGCCTCGGCGACAGTGATTCCCCTGCCCGCTTCGTCTTCCAAGCACCCCATCGCAACCCCATCGATGCCGCACGGCGTGATGGCGAAGAAGGGCGGGAGGCACTCTTTGGTGATATTGATGGCAAAACCGTGCATAGAAATCCATTTTCTAACACCAACTCCAATGGAAGCAATTTTGCGATTTTCCACCCAAACGCCAGTGAGACCATCGCGGCGTCCCGCCTGCACGCCGAAGTGCTGGCAAGAGCGGATGAGGGCTTCTTCAAGTATGCGAAGATGTTCGTGAAGATCCTTGCCGCGCGGGTTGAGATCGAGAATCGGGTAACCCACAAGCTGACCGGGGCCGTGATAGGTCGCCTGACCACCCCGATTGATTTCATGAACCGGAAACGGCAACAAACTTGAATCACGGAGGGAGGATTGGTCACGCAACCGACCGATGGTGTAGACAGCTTGATGTTCCAGCAGGAAAATAGTGTCGCTGCCCGTGCCGTCAAGAATCGCAGCGACGTGCTCCTCTTGAAGACGGAGACCATCCTCGTATGCGATGGCATCTGATAGATGAATGATCTTGAGCATGGATACGTTGGCTGAATTGATAGACAAGTTCACCACAGTTAGACGAGACGACTCTCAAGGAGTTTTGCTTTAAGAGGATCCGACGCTTGAAGGTGAGCCATGCCGATGGCGAGTGCGTCGGCGGCGTCTGACGGCGGGGTTTCGGCGAGACCTAACAGGGCTCTTACCATAAATGCGACTTGTTTTTTGTCTGCATTGCCATTCCCGACGACCGCCATTTTTACCTTTTTTGGTGAGTATTCATAAACTCGCAAACCGTGGTCGGCGGCAGCGATCAGGGCAGCGGCACGAGCGGCGCCCATTGATATAGCAGTCTGATGAGACTGGACGTAGATGATGCCCTCGACGGCAACTTCATCGGGTTGGAATTTCAAGATGACGTTGACCAAGTGCGTCCGAATCGCGGAGAGCGCAGCGGATTGCGGGATCGCTTTCGGGATGGAAATCACGTCGAACGCGAGCACAGTCGGCTTGCGCGGGTCACCCTCAAGAACGGCGTAGCCAGTGTTGCGGACAGCGGGATCGATGGATAGGACGCGCATGGAGATGAATCAAACCAAGCGATTGAGTTGGCGATCAATCCAGTTCGAATTGATCCTAAAATCATGGACCGCTCGAATCAACGCCGTTTTTTCCCGCCAACCTTCTTGCGGCGGATCGCCTTAATCGGTGTGGTGTCGAGCAGCGCGGTGTAGATGTATTCGAAATCTTCCAACTTCCTGCGCGGAATGCTTTGGTCGATAAAGATTTCCACTGACTTGGCATAGTCAAGTTCGTCGGCGGTGAGAATGGTGAAGGCGTCGCCCTCAGCTTCGGCACGACCCGTCCGACCGATGCGGTGGACGTAGTCCTCGGCGTTCTCAGGAACCCGGTAGTTAATGACGTGGGAGACACCCGAGATGTCGATTCCGCGGGCGGCAACATCAGTGGCGACGAGGATTTCATAATCGCCGGCCTTGAATCCGGCGAGCGCCTTCATGCGGTCTACCTGATTAATGTCCGAGTGCATCGCTGCGACTTTCGGTTGGCCAGTGGTCTTGATGAGTGAAGTTAGCTGGTCGGCCTCCTTGCGGGTGCGGGTGAAAATCATCACCGAGTGGTATTCAGTTTGTTTGAGAAGCTCTAACAAAAGTTCGTCACGTTGATCCATGGCTACTGGATAGAATGCGTGAGTGACGCTCGTCGGGATGGATGTGCGAGCAATCTCGATGCTGAGCGGGTCAGTTAGACACCATTGAGCGAAGGTCTGGATCGCCGGCGGCATGGTGGCGGAGAAGAACAAGGTTTGACGGCCTTCCCACGGACAGAGGTTGACGATTTTCCGAACTTGAGGAAGAAACCCCATATCAAGCATGCGGTCCACTTCATCCAGAATGAGCACCTTGATCTCACCGAAACGCATGGTGGTGCGGTAGAAGTGATCGACGAGCCGACCGGGGGTGGCGACAACGATATCAGCGCCGGCGGCGAGTTGCTCCGATTGAGTGCCGAGGCCTACGCCACCGTAGAGCAACGCGACTTTAAGACCCGTGTGCTTACCGTATTTTTCAAATTGCTCGGCGACTTGGTGCGCCAATTCACGCGTCGGCTCTAGCACTAGGATCTGAGGCTTTCCGAGCTTTTCAATCTTCGAAAGACTGGGCAGCGCGAAAGCCGCGGTCTTGCCTGTGCCCGTTTGGGAGGCACCGATAAGGTCGCGTCCTGCGAGGATGAGCGGTATCGCCTGTGCCTGAATCGGCGTAGGCGTGGTATAACCGGACTCCTCGATGGCTTCCAGAACGGCTGCGGAGAGCCCAAGTGTGTCAAATCCCATACGGGCGCTTAGGTAATAGCCTTAGCGAGCTGGGTCAAGGTGCGATTGCAACTCTATCGCTCGCAACCCTCTTAAAGGTAGGCATTTTCCCTCATCTCAGCGCCGATCGTGGTTTCTGGCCCATGACCCGAATAAACCTTGGTGTCTGGTGGTAAAATCGTGATGTGGCGAGCGATACCGGCCAATAATAACTCGGTGCTGCCGCCCGGAAGGTCCGTCCGACCGATGGAACCTGCGAAGAGCGTGTCACCCGAGAAAATCACACCGTGGGTCGCAAGGTGAAACGTCACGCTATCGAGCGAGTGCCCCGGAACATGGGCGAGATCTATCTTCAAACCCGCTAGCTCGAGCGGTAAACTCATGTCAAATCGGTGGTCAATCTGGTATGGCGTCACGGATATTGGCATCCCCCACGAACGCGCCACCGACTCGAGCGTCAACTCGGTTGAATAGTCATCAAGCGCATGAAGTCGCGCACCCAGCGCCTTGAGTGCCGCCGCGTCCGCCACGTGATCATAGTGCTGATGAGTGAGTAACACGTCATCCACCCGCACGCCGCGCTCGGTGATCCAGTCGGCGATTCCCTCTGGCGCATCGATAAGCAGATTGCCGTCTGGCGTCTCGATGAGATAGCCATTGGTTTGAACGATGCCTCCCGTGTAAAAAGAAATTTTCATGTCCTGCAGAAACTTGCGCGGGAGAAGTGGACGGGTAAAGCGAAACCTTCCCACATGCGGAGCTCCGCACCGACAGAGAAAAAGCGTTCTAACAAATAGATGATGACTTGCCGAACTGGCATGGAGGCGAAATATTCGTTTCGCAGATTCAATTTTTAGCTTAAGGTGCTAGCATTTCCGCTTAAATTCACAACAATCGAGTCTATGGAAGGTGTAGAAATTCGTTTTTTACGAGCAGATGAGGCCGAGGTGCTTACCGAACTGGTGACGCAGACCTACGGAACAACCTACGATGCCGCATGGGTATACAATCCAAATGAAATCGCGGATCGAATCAAAAACGGAACCCTTGTCAGCACCATCGGCCTGATGGGCGATGGCACCGTAGTGGGACACGTGGCGCTCATGCGTGAAGAACCAGATGCAAACGTTTTGCACGCGGGAGTCGCCATCGTCAGTGAGGCGGCGCGTGGTCAGCATTTATTCACTCAGTTGAAAAAATACGCTGCAGATTGGGCTCGAGCAAAGGGTGTTTGGGGAATCTTCAGCGAGGCCACCGCTGCGCATCCATACAGTCAAAAGGCTAACATTGATTTAGGCGCACACGAAACTGGGTTTCTGCTAGGTTGGATTCCAAACTCCGTTTGTAATAATGCCGCGCTGGAACACAACTCCAGACGACAGTCCGTGGCTCTTTTTTATCTTAAGGAAAATGATGGTCCTGCTAGAATGATTCACGCACCACAACGCTACCTAAAAATCCTCTCAAATATCATCACCACATCAGGCCTGCATGGTACAATCATACCGTCACCTCCCCTGGCCGAATCAAATCTTCCTGAGAAATCTGAAATTACGCTCACCCATCGAGACGATCATAATCTCACGATCATCACCGTTCATCGCGCGGGCAAGGATTTTGATAAGGTCGTCATCGACGCACGCGACACTCAAGTGCATCAATTAGGACGCGACGTCGTCTACCTAGATCTCGCGCTCGAAGACCCGAATACTGCGGTGGTACTTGATGCGCATCTTGATCGATTGGGTTTTGCATTTGCTGGGGTATTTGCCAATCAACACCCAGATGGTGATGCACTACGGCTTCAGTCACTCCATCGCGTCGAGGTTAATTCTGCTGACATCTCTACTGCCTCAACACACGGCAATGAACTACTGACCTTCATCCTCGCTGACGTCAAAGCCACACACGCTAACCGTCGTTAGATAAACTGAAACTATTTTAAAATAGCCAACAGGAAGATGCTGTTACGACTTGGTTGGTGAAAAAAATCAACGCTCTAACAAAATTTCATTTCCAAGCACAACGAGGTCGACACTTCCTTTCAGAGTCTTATCGATGAATGGGGTGTTCTGTGATTTGGATTTCATAAACTCCTTGGTGAAGGTGGTTTCCCCTTCGGTGTCGAAGAGGATGAGATCGGCGGGTTGTCCGACATCGATGGAGATGGCAGGCAGGCCCATCAAGCGACGCGGCTCGGCGCTGAAGCGCTTAATTACGAGATCCCAGTCAAATTTTCCGGTGGCGATGAAGTGGTGGTAAAGCGAGACGAGCGCGGTATCCATCCCAGTGATGCCGTTGGGCGCGCTGATGAAATCCTGAGATTTTTCAAATGGCGTGTGCGGTGCGTGGTCCGTGGCGATGATGTCAAAAACCCCATCGATGAGACCTTGTAGCAGTCCGTCGTTGTCCGCCTGGGTGCGCAGTGGCGGGTTCATTTTGTAGTTGGTGTCAAAATCGCCGATATTCTCGTCGGTGAATAACAAATGGTGCGGTGCAACCTCGGCAGTCACTTTTACATCACCGCGTTGCTTCCACCAACGAATCGTTTCCATACCGAGCTTGCTAGAAACGTGCTGAATGTGGATGTGCGCTCCAGCGGCGTGGGCGAGGCGGATGTCACGGTCGATGATGATTTCCTCAGCACAAGCGGGCGAACCCTTGATGCCAAGGCGATAACTAACAACTCCATCATTCAGTGCACGCGGTCCAGCGAGTTCCGGCACCTCGCAATGGCTGGCGAAGAACATACCGAACTCGGTGGCGTATTCCATGGCACGAAGCAAGACCGCGGCATCCCCGGTGGTGTCACCGTCGTCGGTGAGCATCTTCACGCCGAGCGCGCGCATCCCATCAATACCAGCAAGTTCTTTGCCATGACGGTTTTTTGTCACACATCCGGATGTGTAAACTGGGATACGGGCCGTGCGCTTGGCGATGTCCAAAACATTCGCAACAACGGTGGCAGAATCGATCGCTGGACGCGTATTCGGCATCATGACGACACCGGTGATACCGCCGTTGATTGCGGCCTCAGTACCACTTGCAATGGTTTCCTTAGCCTCGAATCCAGGCTCGCGGAAATGCACGTGGGCGTCAAACATGCCGGGTGCTAGAATTTTTCCCTTCGCGTCGATGACACGACATCCATCGGGAGCGGCTAGATTTTGGCCGACTTGTTGGATTTTCCCATCGGAGATGAATACATCGCCGGAGAAAAGATCAGGAGATTTCTCGCTGGCGATGCGGGCGTTGGTGATGAGGAGTGTCATGGGATGTAGTTTTAAATTAAAAATGAACGATGAAAAACCGTGGATGAATCCGCACGAGCAAAGAGAGGTTTTTCATAAGACTTATCCATTAGGATATCAATCAAAGCATTAAGATGCTCAAACGCATCACTAATGATCGTGCCAGCTTCTCCTGATTTGATACCGTAGAAGCGCACCTGTGAATGGCTTTGTAAGTGTAGGTGGTGGGGAGTTTCATGCGTGTGAAAAATTAAACCGCCAACGGACACAAGGCCTGCGCTAAATGATATCTGGATTTTCGCTTCCTGGTTTCAGCCAGTAAAGAACCGCCATTCTCACAGCGATTCCGTTTTCGACCTGGTCATTGATGAGGCTGCGCTCGTAGTCCATGACGGCATCACAAAGCTCCACCCCGCGATTCACCGGACCAGGGTGCATCAGGTATAGGCCTCGCTTGCGGATCTCCTCGAGGCGGGCGTCGTTGATCCCGTAAAGTTTGTGATACTCACGCAAACTCGGAAAATACTGGGCGTCTTGCCGCTCCATCTGGACACGCAACAGATAGATCACGTCAGGCGACCAGGCCATGGCTTCTTTGTAGTCAGTGAAGCGGCGGATATTCTCCGGACCATTTTTTGGAACGAGCGAACCGGGACCGAGGTAAGCGACGTCGACACCGAGCTTCTTTAAAATCATACTGGTCGAACGAGCAACGCGTGAGTGAAGAATATCACCGATAATAAGAACTTTCTTTCCGGTCGTCTCGGGAAATTTCTCTCTGATCGTAAAAGCATCTAACAAAGCCTGAGTGGGATGAGCGTGTGCACCATCACCAGCGTTGATGACGGAAGCTTTCGTTTGTCGGGCAATCATCCCAGGGAGCCCCGAGCGACCATGACGCACGATGATATAATCCGTACGCATCGCTTGAAGCGTTTCGACGGTTTCTCTAACGGATTCACCTTTAGAAATAGAAGACTGCGCGACGTCGAAATTTGTTACATCGGCAGAGAGACGTTTGGCCGCGACCTCGAAAGAAGAATGAGTACGTGTGCTTGGTTCGTAGAAAAGCATCAATACCGACTTGCCTTTGAGGGCAGGAACTTTTTTCACCGAACGAGTGAATAGTTCCTTAAAAGGAATGGACTGATCGAGAAGACACTCGATTTCCTCTCGCTCAAGAGATGCGATATCGAGCAGATCTTTACGTGCCATAGCGAAGAATGGGGAAGTAATGCAGGGCTCCAAAAATAGCGACAAAAAGCGCGATCACCCCAATGAACGCCGCATGATGCATGGAAAGTGGTTTCTTGCGGTAAATATAACCAGCGATCAACAAAGCAAATACGACGAGTGGAGCGGTGTAATAAATTTTCAAATCGTAACAGAAAATTCCAATCCCCGCCACGATGGCAAAAATATAACCTAAAACCAGATGAGTCCGACGAGCAGCCAATGGTAGAAGGTATTCACCCTGCGGCCGACTCATGAACGCTTCCATTCGGCGAATTTCGCGGACTTCATCCTCGCTGTGACGGAACACCGAAAAATTAGAACCGGTTTGTGAAGAACCCGTGGACGTTGATGGTCCCTGCTCGGATTTACGCAACGAGCGCACAAGCTTTAGAGTAGATTCTTCGGGCTCAGGTTCGGGCTCAGAAATCTTATTTTTGTTAGTTTTTCTTGGCTGAGAAGTACGTTCTGAAACTCTTGGTTTTTTCGTTTCTTCTACAGCTCCATCAACTAACACATCAGAGCCCTTCTTCTTGGTAGATTTTCGAGCCTTGGGCGCGGGCTTCATGGGTACGTTTGAGATGTCCGCACTTGGTGTTTCCAGTGCGAGCTCCTCTCCCGGCGGCGCCTCGACAATGATGCCCATGGACTCGCGAAGCTTTGCGATTTCCTCTGGAGTTTTTTTAGGCTGCTGCGGGAGGCTCATGGCATTTTTTTAGGGATGATTTGGACGAGATCTTGACCATCTGCCCCTTCAAGAGAAACCAATACATGATCAAGGCGGGAGGTGTCGAGGGCGATACCAACATAATCTGGCTGAATTGGCATCTCTCGGTGCCCGCGATCGATCAGAACGGCAAGTTCGACCTTAGCGGGTCGACCATAGTCCGAAAGTGCATCGAGCGCAGCTCGGATCGTGCGACCGGTGAAAAGTACGTCGTCCACCAAAATAATGTGCGCGCCATCCACAGGGAAACCAATTTCACTTTCTTGCAACAAGGGATTCGTATGAAGATGCTCGAAATCATCACGATAGAGCGAAATATCGAGTACACCGAATGATAAATCCCAGTCATCTTCCTCAGAGAGGATTGTTAGGATTCGCTCCGCAACCTCGTCTCCTCGGCTGCGAATGCCAATAAGGGCAATGGGATGGCCGCGGTGTTTGTCACGAATCGCCCTTGCTAGGCATTCCACACCAAAAGCAAGTTCATGGGCAGTTAGAGATTTTTCCATGTTTTAAAAATTTAGTATGCCGATGTCCCGGCGTCGTTGCAAGCCCTCGAATGAGATAGAATCCGCCGCTTCGTGAGCATGGATTACCGCTTCAGCACGAGTCGGGCCACCTGCCACCACCGCCAAAACTCGACCACCATTGGTCTCCCATTCGCCTGTAGCAGATCGACGGGTGCCTGAATGATAAATTCTTGCCCCATGAATCTTTTCAAGTCCCGAAATCTTATCGCCGTTGCGAGAAGTTTCTGGATAGCCCGCAGACGCAAGAATCACGCAAACGCTCCAACCGTCGCTGAATTGGATTAAATCGTTGCGCAAATCCCCTTTAGCACCAGCGAAACAAAATTCTGCTAGGTCTCCAGCAAGTAATGGCATCACCGCTTGGCATTCTGGGTCACCAAAACGGCAGTTGTACTCGATCACCTGTGGACCCGTCGGTGTGAGCATGATACCGAAGTAGAGAAATCCTCGATACGCCAAACCCTCGCTGCGGAGCCCACTGACAGTTGGTCTGACAATCTCTTTTTCAATCTGATCGAGCATTTCTGGTGAGATCAATCTACGACTGGCTACCGCCCCCATGCCGCCAGTGTTGGAACCAAGGTCTCCATCATTGGCTCGCTTGTAGTCGCGTGCAGGAGTGAAAATAAGATACTGATCATCGACGATTGCCGCGAAGATCGACACCTCAGGACCGGTGAGGCACTGCTCGACAAGGACGCGCCCAGGACCAAAACGGCGATGGGTAAAAACCTCGTTGAGAAAATCTAACGAAGAGGATTCATCCACACATACCGCGACCCCTTTTCCTGCAGCGAGTCCATCGAACTTTAAAACGGTCGGGAATTTTCCTGAAATTGCCGCCAACGCTTCTGCTAGATTTTCCGTAGCGGTGGCACGTGGCGTGGGGATGTGATTTCGAACCAAGAAATCTTTGGCGAATTCCTTGCTCGCTTCGAGTTGCGCCGATTCCTTTGGAGGTCCCCAGCAAGGAATGTTATTTTTCTCACAAAGGTTTGCCAAGCCATCCCCTTTTACCAAGTAGCTCTCTTCTCCAGCCACACAGAGGTCGATGGAATTCGCCGTCATCCAAGCGACTAACGATTCTAGCCCATCTGCTTCGACCGATTTCGCAGTTTCGAAAATGGCATCGCTACCAGGGAAACAAAACAACTCAGGTTGGCTCGGAGACTCCGCTAATGCCTTCACCAACGCATGTTCGCGTCCACCCTTGCCAACAACTAATATTCTCATCCGCGATAGTTTTCGCGGAATACGACCCTAGACTCAACACCCAATCGCAAAGATTTATGGGGTAGTCACAGTCCAACGAAGCCCCTGCAGTTCGGTGCGGGTGCGGGCGGTAGCACCACCCGCGAGTAGGAGAGACGGCTTACGCCCTACCAAATCCTCGCGTAGGGCAAATCCCGCCACTTCTGAGGTCCAACTTATATAATCCACCGGTGCTGAAATTTGGATTCCTCCGCTTGAATCTACGCCACAAAGCAGGCGACCGAAGAATTCCAGTGAGGTGTAGGTCGACCGGCCAGCGACTTGTTGCCGCGCAAGCAATGCGACCGCCTGGTCGAGAAATTCAGCTTGCCTGCGGTTTTCGCAATTTGCGGCAACCTCAATCACCGCAGCACTCCCTCTCAAACTGCCCATGGCTTGTAGCGAGCGGATCATTGAACACCGCAGGGTGATGGAGAGAGCTTCGCTCGCAAGAAATCGGCTCGACACCTCGTTAGAAACACCCATTACGTCCATCGCTTGTTGGTTTTTCAACGCGAGTTCGTTAGGTGTCAGCGCATAAATTTCTTGAGGTAGTCCGACCACCTTGGTCGCAGTAAGGGCAACCGAAGCACCACCAGAAACCACAGCAGTACCTATACGCAAAGGTAGTCCTCCGGAAAAGAAAACCCACGAGACTTTTTCGATCTCCTGTTGGAGTCGCTCGTTGTCCGTGTAGGGATCCACACCGAGTTGCTTGGCACACTCTAACTTCGCAGCATCAAAGCCAATGATGCTCTTGGTCGCATTACCGATGCCAACTCCCATGTTCTTGTCGTCGCCATTGTCAATGCGCTCCTTAATGTTAGAAGCGGCAGATCCCACCGCTTGTCCGACCTTCTGAAAAAAATGACCGACTGTTCTAGGCACCGCTTTGATCGATCCTGCTGGGTCTTTCACGATGTTTTTCACCGCAGCAATGGGCTGCTCCACCGAGCGTTTGACCCCCTCGGCAAAAAGGTCACTTTTACTCAACTCTACCAGTTTTTTAATCGCCTGTAGTTCGCGGATTCGACTTAACGCCTGTGAAGTTCCCACGCACTCGATCACTCCGTAATCTGAATCGATGGTGAAATGCGCCATGAATCCATCGGTCGGAACGCTTTCACGCACACGGTGCGCTGGTCCCACCACTTCAGTACCAAGCAGATTGCTTGCGGTTAGAACGACAGGGAGCTCAAAATCAGCGGGCGGGGACGACACCCCCGAGGGGCGGAGAGGTGTCGGATTAAATGGAGGAGCGGTGATGTCGCCAGACGCAACACCACTTAACAAAAATATCCAAAATAGTGATTTCATGTGTGCTATAATTTTTATTAGTTAAATTTAAACTCCCTGCCAATGCAACTTCTGTCGCAACGACTGATAGAACGATTGCCCCTCCAGCCGGAGGAGATGAAATGAGCTGGCAGATTTTCTAATTTCAACAAAGTCTCCAGATTCGATCCGTATGCTATCCCTACCGTCGACGGTAAAAAGCATGGGGATACAGTCGCGGTCTTCCGACGACAGCTCGATCATTACATTGTTAGATAATACCAAGGAACGCTGGCCTAAGCTGTGCGGACAAATGGGAGTGATAACAAAAACTTCCGCGTTTGGCGCAATAAGTGGCCCACCGGCAGACAGCGAGTATGCGGTGGAGCCGGTAGGGGTCGCGACAATGAGACCGTCCGCTCGGTAGTCGTTGAGTAGCTCACCATCGACCCGAGCACTGAGCGAGACCAAGCGACCAGTGTCACCGCGAGCGAGCGTGACCTCATTTAGTGCGATGAAAAATTCGGGGTCATGACCGCGACGATGAACGACTGCCTCAAGTAAAGTGCGGACACTGGTCGAAAAACTACCTTCTGCGATGGCCATAGCAAAGATATCGAGCTCGTCATCCTTGCAACTTGTTAGGAATCCGAGATGCCCTATGTTAATCCCCGCCACGGGTTTTTCAAAATTACCGAGGCGAGAAAGCGCATGAAGCATCGTGCCGTCTCCGCCGATTACAGCCGCGATGTCGACCAGATCAGAAAATTTCGCCGCAGCAACACCACCCGATTCCTCCGCCAATTCCGCAGTTTCCTGATCTAACACGACGGTACAACCTCTGACATGCAGCGCAGATCGAAGTGCATGAAGCGTCTCCAGCGAGCCCGCCTTGTGTGGGTTAACAAAAATTCCAACTTTCACTGTGCAAAAACTAATGCGTAAATCGCCCGACTGGCAAGCCACAGAAATGAACGCTCAGACACTATACGGTAACGGTCGTGGCGGCGATCCGCAAATTTTGCAGTGTGGGCAGCAATTCCGCAAGTTCATCGACCACAACAAACTCGTCACTGTGGCAAAAAGTCCCGAGCATTTCAATCAAAGGCGTCCAGAATGCCCTGCCATTTTTGTCTCTGCGGTTGAAAATAACCACTGGCTTGTTGGTGATTGACGGGTGCCTTTGTTGTTTGAAAATCATCAGCGCGAGCATCTCTTGCACGGTTCCCGCCCCTCCGGGAAAAATGACAAATGCATCCGAGTGTTGAATCATGACCTCCATACGTGTGTAAATGTCTGGTCTAAGCCAAAAACTCGATAGGCCGGACGGCAGGCCTTCCAGTTCGATGATGTGTGGAACGTTAGATCCACCCGTCCACCCACCCGCTTCCACCGAGCCGCGGACGACCTGACCCATGATGCCTGAACTTCCAGCACCCGATACGCAGCCTAACCGATTCTCCGCAAGTTGTTTTCCGAACTCGTACCCATCACTCAGATAACCGGGTTCCTCTATCGAGGCCGAGCAAAAGACACACACGTTTCCCTCGTGATTGGTTGGCAGAGGTGTCTCGTAGGATCCATCGGAAGACGCACCTATTTTCTCGCGACCAACGCTCGGAATACCTCGGCGGCGCGTAGCTTCCAAGAGGTCGATGACTTCCTCTGGCGTCACAGCGAGCCGCAGATAGTCACCACAGTCCTGGGCCACTGTGCCGAGATCATAGAGATGGGAAAGAAGCGCCAACAAACGATCCCATGACCCGTCGCTGTTGAGTAATACCGTGGGTTTTGCCGCGAGATTCGCATCGAGCGTTTGGTAACCGACGAACACTGACACAGCCTTAAAATAATCCTCAAGGGTCGCCCCGGGAGTGAAAACAAAGGCATCGGCTTCGATGATTTTACGCTCGATGTTCGAGAGTGAAATACGTTGATCACCATTCGAATTATAAATATCCCAGCCAGATCTGAATAGACAGTAAAGCAGATGGGCACGAACTTCACGATTTGGATCAGTTTCTCCGAGAACAGTACCAGCAAGACGAACTTTGGACATAGTTGTAATTAATAAAACTATCATACTGCGAAAGGGTCACATATCCACTCAATAAGTTTTGATTTGTCATCAACCTACCTTACTGTACTGACACAATTTCATTCTTGTAATGCAATCCAACCCTGCCAACACGGTGCTCGATGTTTCACATGCATTCATGGTGCGCCTAGCAAACAAGCTGATTCTTCGCTGTCACCAATTATCTAGCTGATTTTTCACTCCTATGGACTTACTTACTGAAGCTCTCAAAAACTCTTTCGTATGGGGACTCTTGCTGGGACTCTTGATCACCTTTTTTATCTGGAAATCTGGTTTCTCGGCACGGCGCAATCTTGCTCGCGAATTAAAACGCGTCGAAGGTGAACAGAAAAATCTTCAGAATCACCTCAGCACCCAACTAAAAGTCACCGCCAGCGGTACGGACAGCTTGCTCAATGAGTTAGAATCTCTGCGCAAACAAAATGAGATACTTCGTATCAATTTTGCCGCGCTCCAGCAGAAGCCCGGACGAGCCGAACAGCGTCTTTTGCAAGTTCAAGATATTGCCATCAGACAAATGCGAGAACAAGCACCCGGATTCGCCGCGGCATGGGAGCAAGCACTTCGTAAAGGTGAGGAAGACGTCAGCGCGACAGAATCCGGGTTGATTAAACTGGTGCGCCGCGTGATTCCAGGGCTCAACAAAACATCCTCCACTTTAGCCGTGATCGAAAATAAGACAGATCACTCCCACTAATCTATCGATTAAATAGTCGACTTGAATATTTCGT
>VFJU01000408.1 GCA_009885905.1 Verrucomicrobiota bacterium | reverse complement strand
GAATCGACCACTCCAAGTGATGCGCTTCATCCACCACGATCACATCCCACCCCGCATCGAGCGCTTGTGCAGAGCGCTGCTCGTTGTTTGCTAAAAAATCCACTGCAACCAGAACCCACTGACTATCAAGAAATGGATTACAACCTGGATCACCATACTCAATGGCCTCGCAGCGCTCTTCATCGTAAAGACTAAAAGAAAGTTGAAACCGTCTCAGCAATTCGACGAACCACTGGTGCACCAAAGGCTCCGGTACGAGTATCATCACGCGCTCAGCGCGACCTGTTAAAATCAAGCGGTGCAAAATCAAACATGCCTCAATCGTTTTTCCAAGACCCACCTGATCTGCTAACAGAACTCTAGGACGTGGTCGGTTCGCCACTTCATCCGCGATAAATAATTGATGTGGAATTAAATCCATTCGTGCACCGACCAAGCCTCTGATCGGGGAACGTTGCATCTCAGCGCGGCGGCGGAGCGCTTCGCCACGCAAATCAAAGTCACCGTGAGCATCAAGGACTCCTCCGAAGAGACGCTCTTCGGGTTTGCTGAAGCTCATCACGTCCGACAAATCCGCTTCGAGCACCACGCCACCATCGGTGTGGTAGATTCGTAAGCCGCACTCTTCTCGCACGCTTTCGACGATCCTTTCACTACCAGAGTGAATGGTAAGTTTATCACCCACTTGGAACTTTACTCGCCTCAATGGCGCAGTCTCGGTGGCATAAATCCGGATCTCATCGGCTGCAGGAAAGGCAATTTCCACTCGTCCCTCACCACTCTTGCGGATGATTCCGAGACCGAGCTCAGGCTCTCCATCGCTCACCCAGCGCTGTCCACGAGTCCATGTGATTTGATTCATTCGGTTAGTTTTTCTCGAAAAGTTCTCTGCAAAGCATACACTGCCTGCCATTGCACCCACGAGCCGAGCAATGCTCGCGACCATAGAAGATGATTTGCAGGTGCAAGCGATTCCACGACTCTCGTGGGAAGAGTTTTTTAAGATCTCGCTCGGTCTGCACGACGTTTTTTCCAGAAGTGAGTTTCCACCGCGTGGCGAGGCGGTGGATGTGGGTGTCCACGGGAAAAGCGGGCACGCCAAACGACTGGGCCATCACGACTGAAGCTGTTTTATGACCTACACCGGGCAAGCTTTCAAGCGCGGCGAAATCCTGCGGCACCTCGCCACCGTGTTGTTCGATGAGGATTCTTGAAAGCGCAGAAATAGCTGCTGATTTTTTAGGAGAAAGCCCGCAGGGGCGTATGATCGCCTGTATTTTTTCAACAGAGACTCGCATCATGTCTCGAGGATTATCTGCAAGCATGAACAGGGCAGGCGTAACTAGATTCACTCGGATATCCGTGCACTGAGCAGATAATAGAACCGCAACCAACAAAGTGTAAGGGTCTTTGTGATCGAGCGGAATCGGGGTCACCGGATAGAGTTCGTGAAGTCTCCGCAGTAGGTGATCGGCGCGTTGTTGCTTGAGCATGAGGCGAGCTTCCAGAGCAATGAGTGAAATTACAAGTTCGCTGAATTTTTCTGAGCCATCAAGATTCGATATCCCGCCTTAATTGGATATCTAGCAAATGAAAAGCCTCGTCAGCAATAACAGTGCGCGACGTTTCCCACCATCCCGGAGGCGGCTCAGGCAGCTTGACCCAACTACGGCATCCACCGTAATGCGCTTCGTAAGGAAAATTCCATGGTTGAGCAAGTTCACGGACGCGTACCAGAGCGAGATGAATGCTCCCCGACGTCATTCCCTTTCCTTCCCATTCGAAGCGATCTCGCACGGTTTTTTCCGAGTAAATTTGTAGGGCTTCCAGCGCATCAACTTTTTTCCAGTCCCTCAAAGTGACCGCCCAAGCTGCCTCGGCGTGGTGAGTGATGCATATCGTATCACCGATTTTCCACTCAGGCATCTCCTTGACTTCCCCCTCGCGGACTTGATCTGTTAGAGAATGGAAGCGGGTGGGAAAGAGGAAAAAAGAATCGTGTCCGAACGAGAATCCTAAACGACCTTCGTGAATGCCGCCTTTGCGCAAAAGGATGGTCTGACGACCGGAGCCGAGCGCATCACACACGACCTGCCATTCCTTGAAGCCGATGGGTGTGTCCATGAACTCAACTCAGATCCGCAGCGGTGACCGATGTCTGCTCCCGCGCGCCAAGAATCTTCGCCTGCAAGATTACACGCTCTGGCGATGCATCGAAGCGGTAACTGTGGCAATTTGGACAAAGTGCGGCACCAATGCCTACCACCGAATCACATCCCTCACAGACCTTATAGCCTGACGGATTTGCCGCAATTTTCGCGGCGGCGGCGGCGCGACTAGGTGGAGGAGATTCGGACATGGTCGTATGAAAAAAGCGGCACCGGTGAACCGGTCCGCTTGTTTCCTTTAAATGAATGAAACTTGCCGACTGGGCTATCAGGCGATCCCAGCAAGGGCCTTCGCTGTTTTGCTTTTCAAGTTCGCCGCCTTGTTTGGGTGAATCAAGTTGCGCTTAGCGGCCTTATCGACCACGGAGGAGAATGCTGAACTGGCCTCGGCAGCGGCACTCTTGTCACCGGAAGCGATCGCGGTGAGTGCCTTTTTGCGAAGCGTCTTCATGCGGCTTTTTTCAGCGCGATTGCGCTCGGTCCGGACAACAGTTTGGCGCGCGCGCTTGATTGAAGATTTGTGATTGGCCATGGTCTTGTGTAAAAAATGAGTCGCTTAGAGGCGGGCGGCGAAAAATAGGAATTTCAGCCAATGTGTCAAGCTCGTGTTTCGGATATTCTCAGCTGCCCCCGTGAAATCTAGTTTTTCCATTGGATGCGACAGAAGAATTTTGTTTAGGGGATGCGAGAGAACCGCGGATCACAAAAACGTCCGCACCGTGTCCGATCCTGTTGTAGAGATCCACCACATCGCGACTCGCCATGCGGATGCACCCGAATGACGCGGGGCAGCCCAGGCGGCGCTCTTCAGGCGTACCGTGGATGTAGATCATGCGGCGGAAAGCATTCCGGTTGTGAGGTTCGGTCCCCTTCAGCCAGATGATCCGCGTCACGATCGGGTCTCGTCCCGGGGAGTTTGCCGCAATCACCTCGCCCGTGCGACGGCGAGTTTTGAAAACGGAACCCATCGGAGCGTTATCACCGATTTTTTTTTCCACCTGGAGTCGACCAAGCGGGGTGCAATTGCTGCCGGGGCGGTCACCTAATCCAAATTTGGAGGTCGAAATCTTGTAGGACTTCACTCGGGTTCCATCCCGAACCAGAAGCAATTTCTGGTCGCGCACGCTAACGATCATTTTATTGTGGGAGTCTCGTCCAAATGAAAATGAGTTGGTTCCACAGCTGGTGAGACCCACCGCGGCGAGGCCCCCCAAGAAAACAAAAAGCACGAGGCGATAGAGCATGCGTTTGACCATCGTTAGATCACGGAGCTTTTGAACTCATCACATTCGTTGGCGTGGGCTCTGAGCTAGACGAGAACATCCGAGCGAGAGAGGCCAGAGAAGTATAAAAGAATCCAACAGGAAAAGGAAGCAGTAGAATCGCAGATGACCAGTTGGCTTTCATCGCGGCCTCGACCACCACAAACAAAAAGAAAAAACCAAAAAGCAGTTCGACAAAAGGCGTTAGAGTCTTCATTGCTTTGTAGCTGCTCTTTTTCCAATCCTTCCGCGCGCCTTGACCGATTCCATATTTCGGAGTCCTTACAAAAGCTGACTGGTGGTTGAAAAGGGCCTCAATGACTGCCTTGGCGTTGCTGATCGACATCCCGATTCCAAGCGCCAAAAGCAGTGGCAGATAAGGAATTTCCCTCCACCAAGACCCCGGACGAAGTGCCTTCTGAGCGACCAGATAGAAAACGATCACCGAGACAGATGCAAAAAAGAAGATCGGCACATTGACGATGTAAGTCGTCAGTTTTCCAAAATCCGGCTGCGCCTGTTGGTTGGGATAAATTAGAAAACAAAGGCAAATTAATAACAGGTAGGCAAAGTTAGAAGTGAGGTGCGCCGTGGCTTCCATCTTGATAAACAGCGGCACATCACTCTTCCAAATCGCCGGCAGCACCTTCTTGCAAACCTGGATCGAGCCCTTAGTCCAGCGATGTTGTTGGCTCTTGAATCCATCCATGTCCACCGG
>VFJU01000475.1 GCA_009885905.1 Verrucomicrobiota bacterium | reverse complement strand
GGAATCTTCTGCGGTGCAAGCGCCACGCCAATAATCAAGCGCCCTCCCCGCCACTCGGGCCCGAGGACAAACAATGGACGATTTCCCTCAAGCCGCGCATCCATTTTTAAGATTTTTTTTCTACTAAGCCAAAGCTCAAGATCCAAGTGCATGACTTGTTGGGTTGGACGACTGCGCGCCTCAAAGCGGACTAACACTTCATCGGATGGCCTCAGAGGCTGGGCCCAGCTTTCATAACTCTGTAAGAGCGGTTGTACGTCCTGACCTAACAACCGGTAGTTCTTGAAGCGGAGCCTCGCTTCATCCCGTAGACGCTTCGCGGTTTCTTCTACCACAGCCACCGACTTAGCACCCGCCATTATTGAGTCACCGTTGGTTGCATAATAGACACAAACGCTGACGTTTCCAATGTTAGACTTTCCTGGATCTTCTAAAGCCATCAAGCGATTTAAACAAAGCATCGCAATTCCCATGGAAGTCAAACGCAGCCATTTGAACAAGTGCGTCATGGTTTCGCTGCTGTAGTGGGTTTCACTTCACGACTTGCCGTCGAGTCGATTTCGCGTTCGCTGGGCAAACAAACCGTTGCGGAAAAATCCGTAGTATCGGGAATCGCCGCCACTCCGTTCAGTACGATGACCATTGCCGAAGCTTCACTGCTGGCGAACCACTCGGCATTCACGCCCCTCTCCGGAGTGTAAATCACCGGGTCCACCGGAATGGCCTTTGGCGCACCAGTTACATCAACCTCAAGCATGCGATGGCTGCGCGTTCCGGCAAAAAATGCCAGTGCCATTCCCGCGCATGCAGCCGACGGCACCAACCATGATCTCCATGAGAAATTCTTTTTTTCGAGGCCTGCAGTTTTTTCTTTTAGTCTTCCAATCTCTTGAATCACGCGGTGATTAAAAAATTCCGGATAAGGTGGTTCTTCATTGGAAGGGATCGCAGACGCCATCATCGCACGCCACCGCCGGATATCGGCTCTGGTTGCAATTTGGTCCGACTGCCCAGCAGCCCACGCCTCGACGGCATCGAGTTCGCTACCGGTCAACTCGTCGTCCAGCCAAAGGGTCAAGGTTGCTTCATCTGGCTTCATATTCGTCTTTTAACAGGGTTTGGAGTTTCTGACGCGCGTAAAATAACCGGCTCATCACGGTGCCAAGGGTGCTCGACATCGCCTCGGCGATTTCTTTGTACGAGAGCCCCTGCACGTCTTTTAGAATCACCACCTCTCGGTGCTCGGCTGAAAGTTTACCCAAAGCCATTTCAATTTTTTGCCTGAGTTCTCCGTTAGATATCGTAACATCCGGTGACTCGCCACCGGACGGTGTGGTGAACGATGCGGAGTCGATTCGTTCGCGTGCGAAAATTTCGTCGTTCAATTCGCCAACGCTTTCGATTTTGC
The DNA here is from genome assembly GCA_009885905.1 of Verrucomicrobiota bacterium. Lineage (GTDB taxonomy): Bacteria > Verrucomicrobiota > Verrucomicrobiia > Verrucomicrobiales > Akkermansiaceae > Luteolibacter. Next base: position 16,377 of record VFJU01000475.1, on the reverse strand, counting down.
GTTTTCTCGCCCAATCATAGACCGCGTTATGGGCGATTCGATAGAGCCAAGTAGAGAATTTCGCCTTCGCTTCAAACTTCGGTAAGGCCTGCCAAGCCTTGATGAAGACCTCTTGCGAGATGTCCCAAGCGTCAGCTTCTTGATGGATCATATTGCGAATCATGGTGAAAATTCTTCCTCGGTGCCGGGTCACCAACAAATCGTAGGCGTGAAGATCCCCTTGCTGTGCGAGAGCGACCCAGTGAAAATCGTCGTCCAGTGTACTATCTTGAATGCCTGAGACGACGGAATTCTCTGGTTCCCGCGCTGGGTTGGACGGGTTACCAATGGATTTATTCATAAACGGCTTAAGAAATATCGTCGCTCTTCTCCCCATTCCAAATTGTAAATGACGATGACTAAGTCTGATCAAGCGCCGCCATTGACGCAACTGCTGAATCGATCCGATAAAATCCTTCAAGAATGACCCTTGTCAGGTTCCAATTCCCAGTATAACCGTGCGGCGTCTGAGATTAAACGGACGCCAACTTACTTATGATTTTTATTATTCTCTGGGGCCTCGCGGGCCTCGCTATCGGCATCGTATTCGCCTCGTTTTTTGAATGGACCTTACACAAGTACGTAATGCACCGCCCCGTCGGCAAGTTCCGCTACGCATTCGAAGCGCACGCCATCGTCCACCATGGAACCTTTAAGGCCGATAAGACTTACCACCTGATTCACGAAAAAGATAAAGAAACCATCCCGATGGCGTGGTGGAATGGACCGGTGCTCGTTCTCATCGGTGCGATTCCATTTGCACTACTTTCATGGTTCTTTGGGGAGTGGGCATTTGTCATCGGCGGGGCTACTGCCTTCGCGTCCTACTACTGCATTTATGAATACGTCCATTGGTGCATGCATTTGCCCAAGGCACGGCGTGTTGAAAAACCTTGGTGGTTTCGGAAACTCAACGGTCACCACTTGCTGCATCATCGATACATGCACAAAAACTTCAACGTGATCCTGCCACTCGCGGATTTATGCCTCGGGACTCTCATGGCGCGATCCAAGACCCACTTCGCACAAGCCAGCGGCCCATCCGTGCCAAATATCCAGCCTTTGTCCTGATCCATATAGGGGGTAAGAGAATGCTGGAGTTTTTAACATGGTTTTGTTAAAAATGCACTAGATCGTAATAAACCAATGAAATTCTTACCATTAATCTCGCTCCTTGGTCTGGTGTTGCTTGCCATTTCCTGCCGGACGGTGACTCCACTGGATCCGATGACGATGAAGCCATCCGCTCGATGCCTCCCTGCATCTTTAGACACGGAGGTTGAAACCTCCGTGAATCACTCGAAGTAATTTGAATCTTTCAAGCGAACATTCCACGCCAAGCAAGATGTCGTAACCATGGCTCGAACGCGAGTTCGGGGCTTCTATGACTTGCTAGAGATGCGAGTTCGACAACACTTCTGCTACCATCCATTGCGGCAAGCACAGCGTAGTGTCCCAGTGGAAACGCACATGGATAATGCCAAGCATCGACAAGAGGCAAAGCCTCTCTCGCACATAGCAAGCGAAAGTCATTGAGCTTCGGATATTCAGGTGGGCTGGAATGATAACTCAATGCTTCAATCCGAGGTCGCAACCATCCACGGGCTATTCCGTCGAAAACCCGCTGCTTCGCTGATGCCAAATCCTGCTTGAGCAATGCACCGATCGAGTCTCCAAGAGCTACCGCGGCGGGTGCATGCGATAGAACCGCTTGGTGAATTTGCAAAACCTGTGATTCTAACGGCTCTTTTCCAGCACGGTAGGAAAAATCAAGCAAGATATCTGAAGAGACTCGTCCTGCGACCATCGCATCATCACGACACAACACGCAGGATCGAAACATGCGACCCAGCACCTCATCGATCGATTGCTGAAAATCTATCAGATTATTTGTCCGACTTCGCAACTCAACAATTGTTTCATCACTCAACTCAGAAGGAATATTTTGACTCGGATCTGACTCGCCCAACCATCGAAGACCTGCATGAGATGACGCCTGAACAAAACGCTTAAGTGACCATGGGTCATTGATCGGGCCAAAGTCATCAAACACAAGAATCGAAGTACCCCTCGCGATCATGTCGTCAATGATTTCAGCCTCCGGATCTCCGGCCCGCGAGATCGACTTGAGGATACCAAGAGCAGACATCACGTCCCCTGCCCCAGCGTCTTGGATTGCACGAACTTTGGTGATCACGGTCTGCCGTGACTTCCATCCACACTCGAGATTAAAACTGATCGTGGCAATACCAGAGGCACTCAATTGTTGGCGACAAAAGGTGAACAAAAAAATCTTCACGTCATCCGGAACCCACGACAAAAAACCATGGGCAATGATGAAATCAAACGGCCCATCCAGCGGAGTAAAGTCACGAAGATCACCGGAAAAGAAAGCCACATTGCGGATTCCCGACGTGATAGCTCGTTCCTGAGCTTTTTCGATAGATCGTGCTGATAGATCAATCCCTGTAAAAAAACTTTCTGGCCAGCGTTGAGCCAAAGGTAAAAGATTATGTCCCGAGCAACAACCAATCTCGAGAACCCGTGCATTCCGAGGATGTGGCACATCAAGCCCACTCAGCCTCGCTGAAACTGTAGAAACCGCTGGATCGGACAACGGATGACTCATCGCGGGATATATCCGCGACTCGTACAACTCGTGGATGACGTCGGCCATAAGTTCAAGAAATACGTTTCAACGAGATGCGCTCCCAAAACATTCGGTCACGCCTGTCATCAAACGAAGCTCCGTAGATACGAAGCTGCCTTCGAGACTCAACCAGATGACCCGCGACGAGGACTTCATTCATTCCGGCTGCTGTCGTTAGACTTTTCACACAGGGAAATGCATCACACAAAATCTTGCGAGTGAGTGACTGCATTTTTCGGTGACCAACACCGGTCACAAGATTTACAGCAAGCAATCCGCCTGGCGCCACCGCTCTCCTAAGATGAACTAACAATTCCGAATTCCACGCTTGAGGACGAAAAACATCAGTCTTTCCAGCGAGATAAATATCATCAAAAACCACATCAAACTTCTGACGATTCTGCTCCAACCAAAGATAAGCGTCGATGGTGTGAATTTCGATACCTAGCTCATCAAGTGCCATGTGTTCGCGAGCAAGATCGACGATCTCAGAATCGATGTCGATGGCGGTGAATCGGCAATTTGGCAGAAGGTGACGCAGCACGCGAAAAGCGGTGCCACCGGCAAGACCCAGCATCAAAATTGATCGCGGAGGGCCATTTTCTCCAAGCAGCGTGGACGCCGCAATGATGTCCCATGCGAGGCCCGTTAAAAAACGCTTTTGATGATATGAAGCATGGATTGCCCCCTCGACTCTGAACTCGGTTGCCATCTCTGATTTCCAGAGTTCTAACGATTGAAAACGAGTGTTAAAGATTCCCGCGCGGCGCATCGGAAGAAAGGATGAATGAGCGAAGGCAATACGTCGAGGACTTCGGGTGACCCCTAAAAAAAAGATCGGACTACCTTGTTTGGTTATTCTGTAACCTTCTCATGCAGACTCTCGCCGCATCATTTTTCCTTCAAATGGCGTTGATTCTTATCACATGCCGTTTGGTCGGAATCGTCGCAAAAAAAATAGGCCAACCCCAAGTCGTCGGGGAAATGATCGCTGGAGTGATTCTTGGACCCTCACTACTCGGACTGCTTTGGCCAGGATCCACCGCCTTGATTTTCACTCAAGAATCCCGCAACCTCCTTGAGGTAGGTGCCCAACTTGGCGTTGGACTTTACATGTTCCTTGTGGGGCTGGAATTCAAGGTCTCACACCTACGCGAACGAGCACGCAGCGCCGCCTGTGTCTCTATTGCTGGAATGGTGGTGCCATTTCTGCTAGGTGGGCTACTGGCTCTCTGGCTGATCCATGTTCCCAACTTATTTTCAGAAAAAACTAACTACTATCAAGCTGCGATGTTCCTCGGAGCCGCCATCGCTATCACCGCCTTCCCGATGCTCGCACGAATCATCTCAGAGCGTGGACTTTCAGGTAGTTCTCTGGGCACACTCGCTCTTGCGGCTGGCGCCATTGATGACGCTGCCGCATGGTGTGTACTGGCCATTGTCCTCGCCACTTTCGGGACAAGTAAATCGATTGATCTGATAGGTGTTCATGTGGGACCACAATTCATTGCCATCGGCGGGGCTTTGCTATACGGCGGACTGATGCTGACTTTAGGGCGCAGACTCCTCAGACGCTTGGGAAAGCGATCTGAAAAAGTGGGTGAGGTTTCACAGCCCATGATGGCGTTGGTACTGGCATTGTTCTGCCTCGCTGCTTGGTATACCGATATCATAGGGGTGCACGCCGTTTTCGGGGGATTTATTCTCGGCATTGCCATGCCAAGAGGGATTTTTTCGGATGGCTTAAGGACAAAAATTGAACCCTTCACGGTGGTTTTTTTACTGCCCATGTTCTTCACGTTTTCAGGTTTAAAAACTCAACTGGATGTGTTAGTTCAACCCATTTTTTTCCTTCCAACCATAGCAATTTTATTGGCTTCTATTTTAGGTAAAGGCGTCGCCTGTTGGGCTGCTGCGCGACTGAATGGGGAAGACAATGCCACTTCGCTCGCCGTCGGCAGTCTCATGAATGCCCGTGGCCTTATGGAATTGATCATCATCAACATTGGCCTGAAGGCTGGTGTAATCGCAAAACCACTTTTTTCTATCTTGGTTGTGATGGCCATTGTCACCACGCTGATGGCTACTCCACTCTTCGAATTCGTCTACGGCAGACATTTGAAAAAAGCCATTACTAACAAATAATGATCACTTTATCCAAACTATGAAATTTGGCATCATCGGTACGGGCACGATCGGACGATTACACGCAGCGGCGATCCACGCAATGAATGGAAGCACGCTTCACTCGATTTTCAACCGTCACCACACGCTGGACATCGGAGTGCCATGTCATACCGATCTCGCTACTTTTCTTGCGGATCCTGAATTAGAAATTGTTACTATCGCCACCCCATCTGGAGCTCACTTTGATCCTGCGATATCTGCACTAACAGCAGGCAAACATGTGATCTGCGAGAAGCCACTTGAAATCCATGCGGAACGAATCGATTGCCTCATCGCTACTGGTGTCGCGAGCGGCAAGACGCTCGCTGCAATTCTAAATCGACGATTCAATCCCGCAATGGATGCATCCAAAAGTGCAGTGGACGCGGGACGTTTAGGCACGATTGTTTCCGCATCCTGTTATGTGAAATGGTTTCGTGATCAAGCCTACTACGACTCCGCCGCATGGCGTGGAACATGGGATCTCGATGGCGGTGGCGTGCTGATGAATCAGGGAATTCATAGCATCGATGCCTTACTCTATCTCGCTGGACCTGTCGTCTCAGTACAGGCAAGCACTGGATGCTTAGCGCATGAACGCATCGAAGTAGAAGACGTCGCCGTCGCGATATTGGAATTCAAAAATGGGGCCCGTGGTGTGATCGAGGGATCGACGTGCAGTTGGTCAAGAAGCGGTCATCCAGCACGTATTCAAATCTGTGGTACAGAGGGATCTATATTTTTAGCAGATGATTCATTCGAAACTTGGGAATTTAAAAATGAATGGCCTAGCGATGCAAAAATTCGTTCCACATTGATGCGTGGCAACCAAGCTGGACTGGGTGCCAACGATCCTAAGGGAATTCAATTCTATCAACACCAGCGGAATTTTGAAGAAGTCGTCGCAGCAATCAAGGAGGGACGTGAGCCTCAGACCTCAGCTCACGAAGCAAGGAAATCCGTGGCTCTCATCGAGGCAATTTATCTCAGCGCGGCGAACGGAGGAAAAAAAATCACCCTTTAACCCATTGGAAAATCAATCACCTGCTCCAACTTCACATTATAAAGCGCAGCGATTTCTGGGGCATCGGAAACTTGATAAATTTCCCGAAAGTAAATTTCTTTGATGCCATAGGCACAAAGCGTCTGCATGCAAGCGGTACAAGGCATGGTGGTGGTGGCCACGATTTTTGCCTCACCGCGACGAAATAGGCTACAAAGATTAACTTCCGCATGGAGCATGAATTTCTGACGCGCTTCACGGTCTGACCAGAAGCCTGCAGGCGGATTATAGCCTGGCGCGAGACCATTGTAGGCGGTGCCGATGACCCGGTTATCAAAGTCCAATGCCGCAGCCCCGACCTTTCGGTAGGGATCCTCTGAGCGCAGACTGGCAACGTGTGCAAGCGCCATGGCGTATTGAGGAATCGAGAGGCGCATATCGGACATGGGCAGAGAATGACGAGGCGAACTAGATTTTCAACCTGCATCTTATTGTCAGCACCACGGCATGTCAAAAATGGCAGCAACTTGCTGGCGAGTAATCCTTGCGGCGGCGAGCGATGGCGGATACCCAAAGAACATGCAAGATGAAGTTCGCGCACTTTTAATTCTCCAAGACCGTGACCGCCGCCTTTTGGCACTCCATAAGGATCTCGAAAAATTACCACAAGACGAGGCGAGGGCGAAGGCCAAGTTGGCAGGCGACGAAGCCGCTGTCGCAAAAGCGCATCAAGCGCTTCTCGATTGCGAATTACGCGTGAAAAAAATCGAACTCGATGCAGAAACACGAAGGACCACGATCAAACGCCTGAAGTTGCAGCAGTTCGAAACTCGCAAAAACGAAGAATTTGTCGCACTTGGACATGAAATCGTTCGTTATGAAAAAGATCTCGACGAATTCGAAACCAAAGAACTTGAAGCCATGGAGGAGGTCGATCGTTTTCGATCTGCTTACAAGGCCACTGAAGCAGCCCGGACCATCACTCGAAAACTAATAGATGAAGACCTTACATCAATCAAGGAAAGACACGCTAGGATGGAGACGACTCGCACAGAAGTTACGACCGAACGGGAGAAACTCCTCGCAAATGTTCCAGAAAGTGTGATGCCGCTCTACAATCGTTTGATGAAAACCAAAGCGGGTATGGCGGTTGCCCCCCTGCGTGATGGCAAGTGCGAAGGTTGCCATATGAAACTCATCGCCTCTACAATTATGAAAGTGCAAACTGCCAAAGAAATCGCCCAGTGCGAAGATTGTGGTCGGATCCTCTACCTCGAGGAGTAACTTCTCATTTAATAAAATTCTTTACGACGTTCTTCTAGAACCACCAACCAGTTCATCATTGTAATCGGTGGCAGTTCGGAGGGATGCGCAATTGGTCGAAGGTTGACGATAATATTACTCGCAGGAATTGCATTTCCGCTGAGATTTTTTGAATCCAGTGGTCTAACTGCTGTAGTGGCAGAATCACTGGCAAGAGATCCAATTTGGCCACCTAGAATTACAGAAAATGGATCAATATCCACACCGTATCGCTTTTCAGGAGCAAATAATGAACATGGTGGGTAGTAGTATCCAACTGGAGTGTAACCCGCAGGAGGATTGGTTGCTACTGTGTTGAAGTCGTCACCAATGTAGAGTCTCAGATTGGTCACGATGGAAAAACCCTTGGTGAACTGTGTCAAATTCGCACATTCTTTCAGAATCAGTCCGTAGTCATTAGCGGTACACGGGATGTAGGGTTTGTATTTTTCTGTATTATTCAAGCCGCTTGTCGAGTAGTCCACATTGATTGCGATTGAATGATTGATCGAAGACCCTGCCGCACCAATTGTTGTTAGGAAAGAAGGAATTCGCTCTGGATACAGAGCAATACATGTTTGACCACTCGCCAACATTTTCACCTCAAAAGGAGCACGCGGCCTCCAGTAACCGGCCTTGAATGTACCAACCAAAGGATCCCCGAATGTGTTGTTATTAAACGTGATCGTGCCGGTGATCCCTTGCCTAAAAGTAAAACCACCACTTGCACCGTAGGCGATGTCCACTGGAGTAGTGGAAGAAAATGAATAACTCTGATTTTCATCACATATTTTAACGTAGCCTGCGGGTAATCCAGATTGGGTAGCGGTAGTGAGCGGCACGCTCATCGACGCCCGCACTCCTGATGTTAGAAAGTATTGGAATCGAAGCATTGTTGGAGTTGCATTGGTGGAACTTTGTACCGCGGTGACGTCTAACCGCATAGCACATTGCAGAGATCCTACCGAATAGTCATTCCAACTCGTGGATGAAATAACGTTAGATTCCACCTCGTGCGCAAATCGATCAAAGAACTCTGCCCCACGGTTGATGGGGATAAATGCGGAGCGGCCACTTTCAGATGACTGCGAGACCGGAAAAAAAGCACCCGAGGTGATTTGATAAGCTTCACGCACACCTGGAGTGAAAGGACTCGCTGTAAAACTCTGCCCCCCTACCGTGGATTCCTCTGACAAGTTAGTGCCTCGGCGGCTTGCAAGCGAATTGATGGCCGTATTCCCAAGCACTTCTGCCTTACCCGCAAAAATTCCTCCCTCGATTGTGACATTCTGCCATGCGCTACCTCCAGAAAATTGTCCTAACGAAACAAAAGACGATGCCGAAATCGCCAACTGCGAGGGAATCTCATAAATCGAAAAAACAAAATTCCGCTTCAGTCTAGCAAGATAAGTTTGGTCATCATCGTGATCTGCCACGTCCACTGAGAAAGCCCACCAATTTCTTTTAGCTACAAATTTTTCACCAGGTTTCGCATAACCAAAATTGATATTTGGATACTTCATGAGATTGAAATTCGGATAGGAACCCACTGGAAGATCGACTCCTGCCTGAGCGAGTGATCCATAAATCTTCTGATTTGAAATGATCGGATAAATACTGTCGCGACTTGATGTCGTCGCGTCATTCGATGTCAAAGGGTACGGGTATCCCGTTCCGAGATTGCGGTTGATACCAGCAGACACATACCCAGTGTCAGGCGAGATCGACGCAAAAATTCTACCTGTTTGATCAAGGGCAGAATCACCAAGGTTGCCTCTTGTGAAATTTTCGATGCCTAAAGAATTCATCATTTGCGGAGAAATCGATGTGCGTGCATTTGCCAAGACCAACGATTCTTTGAAAATATCCTCCCAGCGCAGTGGATTACGGATCGCATCGCTCGAGTTAGATTCCGACTGCATCGCCCGGATCGCCCGGTTCGGAGCTATCGCTACGATCGATCTCAGAATGGCTTCTTCTTTTTCGCTGTAATCCACACGCAGTTGGACTTGGGTCTGTACCGCCTGGGCCATGATTGCAGTCTTGTAGGCGTACACGGTGAGTATCGTAAGAATCGCACCGGTCGCGAGGACAAGCAGGGTTGAGATGTAACCCGCTTGATACTGCCTGATAGAAGAAGTTCTCATTGTTGCATGGTTCCAGAGTAAATAATTTGTTCGCCTCGAGGTCCAGTTAGAGTCATTCGAAGAATCCCTTGCACCATCGAAAATACAACGTTCGAAGGCGATTTCGTGATCGCCCACTGGGGAGCGCCAAGTACCCCAGTGGTGGGAACGATGTAATAGTAAAGTGCGGGTCCGCTGCCTCGATTTTCGAACGAGAGAATCGTAGCGCGCATGGATCCATCTGGTTGGCGAAAATTAAGAACCACCACGGGAGAGGCTGTTGTCCGAGGATTTGCTCCAGTCAGAGCATCTCCAACAGAATCATGGAGTCGAAAACGATCAGCTTTTCCCACCAAACGACTGACATGCATGCTAATGATCGGAGCCTCATCGGTGAGAAAGTTCTGAGCTTTAAAAAGATTTAAGAATGTGAGTTGTTGATTAAATAAAGCCAAAACCATGGTGCAGGTTGCCAAGCCTAACATCAGAGCAATAGAAAGCTCCATAAGCGTGAAGCCTCGGCGAATTCTGCGAAAAGTTGATTTCATTGGCTCCGCAGAACAGTTCGAGATTTCGCGTACGTTCGTTCACCAACCTTGTAGGTAAGCACGCTTTGTAATTTCCAAACTTTCATCGCTGCTGGATTGGTCGCTAGGGTACCCGTTCCGCCATCGATTGGATAATTTCCCGGATCCGCAAAACGGGTGCGGGTTACCGTGCCCATAATTGGAACACCATCCGGATAGTCGGGAAGCAGTCGAGGTAACCGACCCACTTCGACGGAGCTAGTGGTCGAATTTATGGTTAGGGCGGTAGAAGCTGGCCAAGGGGAAGAGTCCGCCACGAGATTTTCAAACGGAATACGCTCGGCATAGGAACGCTCATAAGACATGTAAGCGTCGGCGACAGATTGTTGGAGAATCCATTGTCGCGGTGCTAGAATGTTAAGCGACAGTTTTAACAGCACCAACCCCAGAACAGTAAGCAAAGAAAGTCCCAGCATCGCCTCAATCAAAACAAAGCCTCTGGCCCTCGATCGCGCCTTGCCGACTCGGGGAAAAAGTCCAAAGCTCTCGCCATGGGATTTCACTTTCACAGGCTGATCCTTTTCATCGGCATTTTTTCTATCACCAACGACTCCGCGTGGGCTCAAGCCGTGATCGAACCTCCGTTTGGCCAAAAGTGGGGTGATTCTCCGGAGAAATTGATAACTTGGGCATCCCAACATTCGCTGGATGTTACTATTTCCTTGCCTGGGGATCAACCGACAATGCGTATTTTGAAGATTGCGGCAAGAAAAGGTACCCTGCCGCAAACGCAGGCCAACTCCATCGAGTGTCGGTTTCTCGTTGGTAAACTTTACGAACTCGCTGTGCATTACTCCGACCCCGAAGCGTCGGCGGATTTGATGGAGGCCCGTTTCGAGGCTATTCGTAAGCAGGTCACTCTTGAGCACGGTGCATTGATGAAGAACCAGCAGCAGAGGACTGTGGAGGATCAATTCGTGACGCGGACTCAGTCGTTTCATCGGGAACCCGTGAAGGGCTTGTTTCTTCTACTGGCTTTCACCGAGGTAGAAGATCTTTTAAGAAAAACCAAAGATGCAAAATATTCTCTAGTCTATCGAAATGAAAATTTCAGAAAAGAATTGATAGAGGCTTTGAAAATTCCGTAGTTCACTCGAGCGTTGTAAGGCTGGTGCCGTTCACTTCGATGCTGCGATTGAGTGAAAAAGTGACCCAAGCCAAGCGTGTGCTTCCGAAAGGTGTTTCAGTAATTACCTCCATGGTCCAACGACCGTCACGGGTAAAGAATCTGTCCCAATCCGAGAGGGTCAAAACATCATTCTTGGGTTCTGCTGCGTCCCAAATTAACGAAGAACCCGTTACCACTGTTCCAACGGTGCCAAGCGCCTGCTCGCCCTGATAGACTTGAGCGTAGGTTCGTGAATCTGGATAAACATCGTTGTAGTAGAGAGTCAGCGTAGGCATCGCATAGCGTATTTCCTGGTTTTGAGTGATTCCAGAAATGGAAGCGTCAGCAACTGGCCACACTTGGATGAATTCTGATGCAAGTTGAGATTCAGGCGCTTGGTAGTCTGCTAGAGAATAGACCGAAAATCGTTCTTCACCACGAAGTTTGCTGAGGTTAGATCCAGGAATGCTCGTGACCGAGTATGTTAGAGTTTTCAATCCATTCACGGTGATCGAAGACTGGGATTTGAGTGTTGCTTGGGTGCGGTCCAAGCCCACGCCCACGCCGGTTCCGTAAGACTGCACGTGACGCAAGAACTTGACGCTTTTCGAAGCTTCTGGGTCGGTTGCACCACTGAGCATTCCATCCACCGTCACGTAGACGGTAAACGGACGGTCGGCTCGGGTTCGACGCAGTTTAGCGGGAATATTCACTGGAAGACTCCCAGAGGCAGTTAGGTCTTTGCCGTAAGTATCTTCGGTGTCGATAACGATTTGCGAGATGGGAATGTAAGTTCCCACGTAGCTACTATCTAGCAGATATTCTGTTAGCGGTGCCGACTTCAGAGTCCAAAGGTCGAACCGTGCACCACCTGGATTGATGATGAGTGCAGAGAGCTGAGTACCACTGGCCGCTACCGTGTCGGAGGCATCCCACGTCACTCCGGCAGGCATCTGCGTTTGGCGAACATAATTGGTATAGGTCTGTGCGGAAATGCAGGAGCAACCGACGACCCCAAGAGTGATCAAACGAGAAAGAATAGTTTTCATGGCTTAGAAATTTTTGAGTTTTTATCAACTGCGACTTTAATGGGTAAGACAGATATCGGTCCACCGAGATAGGTGGCGACGATGAGATTGCTGCTTTTGGAAATCCGAGTTGCCGTCTCTTCGGCGATCGGGGCATTACCCTCCGCCTGGGTCCGACTGACTTCCACGGTGGTGATCCATCCGCGGTTCGCCGCGAAGAAATCACTCCAGCTTTGGATCGTTACGCCCGGCTTAATCTGAATACGACCCGCCAAATTTTTCGGGATTTGCAAAATGGCCCGCTTTGGAACCAATGTTGCAAAGTTGCCGAAGGAAATGATGTCAGACTGATCCAGAAGGCTCTTTGGGCGATTCACCACAGACGGGTCCGCTCCTTGAGTTTCTGCGAGAAGTTTCATCGGGTCCAAGTGATCCGACTTAGAGCGCACAAGAACGAGTTGCTCGTGTGTTACCGCTTCTTGCATCGCCACGGGTGCAGCTAACACATTGCTCGCGAGAATTAGAAAAAAACTAACCCCGAGCCCATTTGAAAATGAATAGAGTTTCATCAGCTTATGGTTTGCGGAATGTAACGAGCATGACGAGATCCTGAAGATCATACCCAACGCTACTCGTATCCGTGTGGGTTAACTCCATGATGATGATCACATCCATGGGACCGATTTTCACCTTCTTGGTAGAGTCAAGATAAGGCTTGAGGAAACTCTCAAGAGATGGCGCGTTGTAGTCAGGAATATTGGTCGGGCAGCTCTGGCCACTCACCAAGGCTCGCACGTTGGTACCACTTGTAGAGGTGTATTGCGTTTGCCAACTACCGTTGTAGTACTGTCCACCAAAGGTCAGCGGTTTACTTTTGGTTATCGCGATCGTCGACTTCACCAGCCCCTGTTGCTGGACAATCGTATCCGTTTGCCTGCCGTCGTAAATATCAGCCCAGCTTGTGGATCCATTGTATTTCCACTGACCACGAGTCCGATAGTAGGTGATTAAATTGCTCGAATTTTTAGAAGTCACTCCCAGACCAAGAATCCGGATGTCGCAAATTAAATTCTCCTTTGGAGTGATCGTTGCGGGTTGAGTGATCGTTACAAAGTCCTCAACAATCGAAGGATAACTGATAGACCAGGTCAGGGTTGGCTTGCTCCCTGTCTGGACGACCGTAGGCGATGCCGTAAGATTGCCTACAGGGATAGTGGGTGTCGTCTGAGCTTTGGCATGTGGAGACACTGATGTGCCCACAGCGATTACGAAGGCCGACAATGCGGCCGTTTGATTTATTTTCATGGCTGGTTGTAAGGGTTAGATTTCTGAAAAACCCTTTCATCTTGAGCCTCGAAAGAGGGACATCTTTCGAGAGATGAGCGACTCGGATCAGGCAAGGGCAAAGGGCATTGAGAATATTCTCAGCGAACTTTGCCCATTCGGGACAGAATCCCGATCCGGGCCACCTGCGATGCTATCGATTCTGATAGCACCACAAAAAGGGTGGAGATTTGATGCAAGTAACAGGTCGGTCGTTTGTATCGGGTTAGTGGTTGAACAGCAGTTGTCTAGCGTGGGTGAATTTTCAGTGCCGTGGCAGAGCGGGTTCGTGGGACCAGGATTTCCATGGGCCGCGTGGCACTTCTTGGTCGTCTGCGAAACGCCACTCGACGAGTGCTCCGCTACGGAGTTTTAGGAAATCTCGCACCGCCGGACTCAAATCGATCCCTGCCGACTGGTTGCGGTTAGGACGCGGAGCTTCTTTTCCAAAGACGTATTGCCAGTGATCCACCTCGAATGGACCAACATCTTCCCATTGGGCATAACAAATTTTCCCCTCGTGATGAATCGCAACCCACCGATCTTTGCAGACCGATATCCCATCACCCCGGAAATTTTCCCAGAACCAAGGAATCACCTTCGATGCCTCGGGTCGATGCACGCCCCCCTTGGCGACGTCGTTATAGGGAAGTGCGACATAAAACGGATTGAGGGTCGGAGTGAAATCTGCTGGCAGGAAACCATTTCGGCGTTCTGGGTGATCGTAACCACCGAAGTTCGCCTGCCAGTCCTGATCCCAAGCGCTCATCGTATTCGGCGTCGGGTTGTTCTCAGTCGGCAATTCACCAACCCAAAACACCGTTGAAATCACATCGCGCTTCCACTCGGCTTGGGAATGAAACTTGCCGCGCGGTTGCTCAATGACCACCCGCGCAGCCTCAGGCACACCAAATGGGTCGCTGAGCGAAGGAAGGCTAAGGAGGCGCTCCTCGAGGAAATTGGCATGCACCTCGGACAAGCGATCGGACAAACGAGACGCTGTGGAGCTTTCCACAAGAAGCGTGCCAATCAATCCCCCCGATATCCAAAAGATTTTCATGTTTTCCAAAAGATAAGTTGAAACTCAGATATGCTTGAACTTGATAAGACTCTATAATTTTAATAAAACTTAACAAGAACATTCTTATCTTTTTTTGAACGAAATTCAAAATGAGTTTTTTAGTGATTTAACCCTTTGTTTAATAGGAAAATTAGCAGATTTAAATTTAGATCCATTAGAAAATATTTGTTAGTAATGATCAATTTAATGACTTTTGGTTAAAAATCGCTGATGAAAAACCGAATAATTTTTTAGAAAATCAAAAAAGACCAGACCATTTTTTCACGCGATGGCGTGTAGAGAAATCCGTTTTGGAGTCATCCCCTAATGATCCCGAATCGCCGATCCAGCTCCCGCAGACTGAATTCCGTAAGCGTCGGGCGACCATCCGCAGCGCAGTATGGCAAGTCGCAAGCAAACAACCGGTCGAGCAATGCCTGAGCTTCGGCAAGTCGAGGAACCACGAGGTTTGCTGCTCTTTTTGCGAGTACTTTGGCCAGACGGTCGATCGCAAATCGGCTACCGGGTGCCGATTCGTGCAGCAATTCATCCAGCAGAGCGGAAAGAAACGCTCGCGGGTCATCGACGGAAATAAAAGCCGGTAAACTTGTAACTTGCAACGTGTTACCACCAAATGCCTCGACCTCGATACCCGCCTCGACCAAGGCCATTCGCTCACGTAGAACCAAGTCCAAGTCGCGTGGATCCAACTCCAACAAGACCGGCACCAACAGCCCCTGAGTTTCAAGAACGCCGTCACTGTGGTTTAGCACTTTTTCATAAAAAATTCTCTCCCACGCAGCCTTCGGGTCGAAAAGCACCATGCCATCGGCACTTTCCAGCAACACAAATCGCTGATGCAGCATCCCTAACATACGAAATTCTGGTGCGTTCTTGAACACGGCGCCAGCACCCTGGGCTTGTTGGTCTTCTGGCTTTGCTAGCTCCAAAGCATTGGGTACCCAAGGCTCTAATTCCGACTGCGACGGGCGAAATGCAGTGATGATTGGTGAAATTTCCTGCGATTGCGGGGTCTCAACTGCAACAGGCGCAGGATCCACTCGACGATTCATCGCGGGCACGGACGGACGCAGGCCAGCGGCGACCGCTTCCAAAATGACATCGCGAACCTCCACTGGTTTGTGGAACCGCACCTCGCGCTTTGCCGGGTGAACATTCACGTCGACTAGAGTCGGTTCCAGATCGATCCACAACCAAGCGGCCGGATACAATCCGTCTGAAATTGCACCCCGAAACCCCTCCGCCAGTGCCCGTGAAATGACCGCGTCCTCGACGGGGCGGCCATTGAGAAAAACAAATTGGTGCCGCCTCCCCCGCCGCGCGTGGCTTGCAGGCAGCAGGTAGCCCTGCACGGATATCCCACTGCCGAACGTCATTGGCAAATCGATCAATTCCCTCGATAAATCCGTCCCTAACAGCTGTCGCACTCGGTCAACCGCCTTGTCCGCGGGCGGAAAATCGAAGACTTCGCGGTCGTCGCGCCGAAGACGAAACCGCACGCTCGGGGCAGCCAGTGCATGCAAACGCAGTTGGTGCTCCACGTGGGCTGACTCGGTCGTCTCCGCTCGCAAAAATTTCCGCCGAGCCGGCATGTTGTAAAACAACGCTTTCGCCTCGATCACTGTGCCCGGCGCACACCCAGCGTCCCGCACATCTCGGACTTTCCCCCCCTCCACCAAAATTTCGGTGCCCGCAACCGAGTCCTTCTCCCGGGTAACCAAACGAAATCGTGAGACACTCGCGATGCTTGGCACCGCTTCACCCCGGAAACCCAGAGTCATGATCGACGCCAAGTCTCCCGCCGTTCGCAATTTACTCGTCGCATGGCGCTCGAGAGATAGGAGCGCGTCTTCGCGAGACATCCCACATCCGTCGTCGCTCACTCGAATCAATGCCGCTCCCCCGCGATCGATGTCGACGCGGATTTCACGCGCCCCGGCATCGATGCTATTTTCCACCAGTTC
>VFJU01000276.1 GCA_009885905.1 Verrucomicrobiota bacterium | reverse complement strand
GCGGCAATCCTTGCTGTCCAACGTGGCTTGGTACAAATCTAACAAGCATGCACGATTAAACAAATAAGGCTAGGGTAGTGCTCATGGACTAACCGTTACTTCAACGGGTTTTCCTTGATGAGATCTTGTGCCATGTAGAAACCTTGGTGGGCCTTGGTGGCTTCACGGACTTTGCTCACTTGGCTCGGAGAGACCGCTGGAGCCTTGTTGCTGAAGGTATTTCTAACATAGGTGAGCACGGCGGCCACTTCGTCATCCTTTAGTATACCGCCGAAGGGAGTCATCGGCACGAGTCCGTCGTATTTCTTGCCGTTGAGTTCGAAGGGACCCATCATCCCGTGCAGGGTGAGCTTGATCAGGCGGTCAGGATCGCCCGTGACCCATTCGCTGTTAGCAAGTGGAGGAAACGCCGGATCAAGACCTTTTCCATCCGGCATGTGGCAGGTGGCGCAGTGGGCGTCGCGGAAATAGACTTCATGGCCGGCGATGAATTGTTTTTGCTCAGCCGAGGCAAGATGGGTCGGGACGGGTGGCAGCGGATGCTCATCGACGACGGCATCCTGCACGCCTTCGAGGCGCGAAATCGCGGTCTTGGCGGCACCTTTGTTCCAGTCGTCGAGCGGCAGGGCGGAGGCGATGGCGACGATTTTCTTACCGCTGGCATTGTTCAGCCAGGAGGCAGCGATGATGGTTTCCAAACGCACGCGGCCGTGTGGATCGACGGCGGCTTTCTCTAGCAGGGCGACGTGGCCGGGAATGCGCTGCGGGTTGTAGCGGAGAACTCTAACGGCGGCGGCGCGGACGTGGTAGTCCTGCGCTTCCAGGAGCTGACGGAGGAGTGGCTCATCGACCTGATTGAGGCCCCAAGTGGTCCACAGCGCTTCGAGTAGGTGGTGCTCATGGCGGGGGTCTTTCGGATCCAGTTTGGCCACCCAGTTCTTGATGGCAGGCAGGACCTCAGCGGCTGGGTGGGCGCGGAGTTCGCGGCGGCTGCGATAGCGCGTGCGGTATTCCGGGAGCTTGAGGTTTTCTAATAGGTTTGCGACCGAGGCTTTTTCTACGAGCGCTGGCTTGACCAGTGGGCGTGACGGATAGGTGATCCGATAGATCCGGCCGTGGACATGGTCGCGCAGAGGATCACGCGCATTGTGCTGCATGTGACCGATGAGCACGTTATGCCAGTCGATGACGAAGAGTGAACCGTCAGGCGCGAATTCGAGATCGACAGGGCGGAAATTACCGTCGGTAGAGGAAAGCAGATTTTGACGGAACGCGGTTTTGTAGCCGGTACCATCATCGACGATCGAGTGTTGTTTGATTCCGAGAAAGCCGATGTTGTTGCAGAGCAACATATCTCCCTGCACGTCATCTGGAAAATGCCGGGAAGAAACGAACTCAAGGCCGGAGGTGGGTCGCACGGCTTGGCCCTCGGGCACCAGATTCGCTGTGGATGGACATTGGCTTCCATAAGTAGGCTTCACGGAGGCTGGTAGCATCCAGTTGATACTTGGACCTGAGGTGTGAAGGAAAAAGTCTTGCCCCCATTCGTCGAAGGCGATCCCCCATGGATTAGGAATACTGAGTTGGGCGGTGCGCTCGAGTTGATTTCGTTGTGGGCTGTAGCGAAAAAAACCACCGTTCATCGCTCGCACGGGTCCGTATGCAGTTTCCACGTTAGAGTGAAGAAAAACGCCCTCGCCCATGAGAAATGCCCCAGAGGGATCTGCGCAGTAGGCGCTGATTGCGTGATGGGTGTCGTGGCTATCGAACCCACCTAAGATGATTTCACGCGTATCAGCTTTGTCATCTCCATCGGTATCACGCAGGAGAAGTAGGTTCGGTTCTTGAGAAACATAGACACCTTCCGGAGAAAATTCAAAGCCGATGGGAAGTTGAAGCTTATCCGCAAAAACCGTTTCCTTATCGGCTCGTCCATCGCCGTTTGTGTCCTCGTAAATGAGGATCTTATCATCAGGAAGTGGGTCGCCTGGACGGTAAGCGGGGTAAGTGGGCATGGTCGCGACCCACAGGCGTCCGCGATTGTCGAACGAAAGCTGCATCGGGTTCGCGAGATTGGGAAACTCTTTTTCGGAAGCAAATAGTTGTACCTTGTAGCCATTCGGCACGGTGAGAGATTTTTCGGCGTCATCGCCGTAAAGGTACCTGCTGGCAGTGGTTTTCTCGTTTGCCTTGTAGTTGGTTGGGACGACTGGCAGAGGGTGGGTTTTGGAATCGTCGACGACGAGACTGTTCGTTGCACCAGATGCAATCGCTTCGATTAGATTGTCGCGCAGAGCGGTCATTTCCCGAGTCTTGATCACTTCATCCGGATAATTTTGTGGCCCGAATGGCATGTAACGTTGACCGTGAGTGTGGACGCCGTTGAGGATGCCGTAGTCGTTTTGCCAGAACCAATTTTTCTGTTTGACCGCTGCTAACACATTGGCAGGGTCTGCTTTTGAGTTGCGAAGTTGCTTGCCAAAAACTCCGTCTGCTAGAATGGGGGCGAGTTGCTCGTAGCCAGCTTCAGTAGGAATGTAGCCATTGGTGGTGAATGGAACTTTGGCTTCGGCGTAAATTTTTTCGGTGGGTGTGAAGAGGTCGACAAATGTCAGCGAATGTTTTTTTGCCACTCGCTCCATCGCGGCGGAATAGAGTTTTAAGTTAGCATTTTCAGCGACGCCATTGGGTAGATCCTTGATCTTGGACTGATCTTCGTAAGCGATCGGTGAGACTAAAACTAACCGAGGTGCCGCGATTCCGTTATAAGCTTTGCTAAGTGTGTGCACCACAAATGCATCGAGTTCCGCTTCGTAGGCAGCCAAGCGTGTGGGGCCGTCGAAGGACTCGTTGTAGCCAAAGAACGCAACGATGGTGTCAGCCTTGAGGTGAGTGAGCCATTGATCTGGAGTGGGAAAAAATCCCTTGCCGCTGTGTGGGGCGTTCTCTGGGCGAAATTTCTCAGCGCCAGGGAAGGCCCACTGAGATTTGCGCGACGGGTGAGGGCGGAAGCCCGGAGTGTCACCCGGTCGGGCTAGATTACGGATTATAACTTTTTTTTTTGAATTGCGGAGGTACAACTCGGTTTCCAATCGACTGTAATACAAGTCCCGCTCAGCGAGACCATTACCGACAAAAACAATTTTTTCACCTTGTGATGGCGGTGCCACCGCTTGGGCACGACTCAAGGTCGCACTCGCCGGTTCGGCATGTGGCGCATGGCGTTGAGGATCAGGATCATTTTTAGATTGGTTTGAATCATCGTTAGGGATTCCAGTGGCCGGGCTCTTGCCGAGGATGTAGTCGTCGGGCTTGAGATTGCGCTTCTTGTAGTAATTTTTTTGGTCAATCGCACTGTAGCGGGTTGGTTCAAATGGATCGATGTAATTCACGTCGGCCTTTGCCGGCACCTTCAAGCCTGTGAGGTTGAGTGATGCGTTGACGAACAAGCGACGTAAATTTTCATCGGCGAAATCGGTGCTGGCTCCCAGAGTTGTGCAGAAAGCTTTGCCTTTGGTGGTCCCATTCGGGGCAGTGTATTCCCTTAACCAAGCGAGTGGCATCATGGGATTGTTTTTGGGTCCTTCAAGCACTTTGGACTTGGGGTCAAGTGAGGCAGTCACCGCACCGCGAAGAAGAATCGTAGCAGAATTTTGATCGATGTTTTTAATCCCGTAAACATCAGTGGTCGCAAAAATTTCGCCGACTCCTTGGAGAATTTCGTTTTTACTGTTAGCTGTTTCCAAGAAACTGCGAGTCCCTTCGACTTGATGATTTCCGTGGTGGTTTATCCATGTTTCACCGAGTATTTTGAGGCCGAAATTTTTCCATTTGAAGTCGTTCGTTTGAGCGGGACCAGAGAATGCATGAGTTGCAGTGCGGAAGCCGATCACGGGTTTGCCGGCATTCAGGAATGAAGCAAAGTGTGCGATTTGGTCATCCGGTAATTGCCGAAAACGTGTGCCGATGATCATCAAGTCAGCACGATCTAACATCTCGGTACCAGGGATGTTTTTTTGGTAATTCGGGTCGATGTAGCCGCCGTCCGGGTTGATCGCAAAAAGCACGGTGCAGTTGAATCCATATTTCTGGCTGAGAATCTTGGCCAGCATCGGGCAGGATTCCTCGCTGCGGTATTCTTCGTCGCCAGAAATGAGGACAATGTTTTTTCCGTTAGAGGTTCCCGTTTTAGCGGGCAGAGTGAGCCACTCTGCAGAGTTGGCTGACGAAATGCCGCCGATGAGGAGCGCGAGAGACGCGGGAAGGAATCTAATGTGTATCATAAAAGATGGGTTGCTAATTTTACGTGCGTGAGACGAGTACGTAAAAGAATATGGATTTGTTCAAAATTAAAGCAATTAAGCCTAGATTAAACGTTGGGGATGTCATGGAGACAGGCGATCGATCGTCCAAGCACCGTCAGACTTGAGGTAGAGAAATCGGTCGTGCAGGCGAGCAGGCCCACCTTGCCAAAACTCAATCGAATCAGGAATCACGCGGTAGCCACCCCAGAAAGGTGGCAGAGGAATATCACCCTCAGCGAACCTCTCGCTGAGTTCGGCAAGTTTCCGGGTCAAAAATTCGCGTGAGGGAATCATTTCGCTTTGATTAGATACCCATGCGCCAATCTGAGACTCACGTGGCCGAGAAGAAAAATATTTGAGTGATTCGTCCGTGCTGATTTTCTCGACTGTGCCTTGGATGATCACTTGGCGTTCAAGCGTGATCCATGGAAATAACAGACTGACGCGCGGATTTACCGAAATCTGCATGGCTTTGCGGCTTCCGTAGTTGCTGAAAAAGACGAAGCCAGCGTGGTCGCAGGACTTTAATAGCACGGTGCGCTGATAAGGGTTACCCGATGCGTCTACGGTGGCGAGAGTCATGGCGTTGGGCTCGTGCAATCCGAGTTCTGTCGCTTGCGCGAACCAATCAGAAAACTGCGCGATGGGATCGGCGAGCATCTCCTCGCGCCTAAGGCCACGGTCTGAGTACTCTTTGCGAAAATCGGCAAGATTCATGAATCATTAATAATCCCGCGATGCAATACGTGCAAGGATTAGAAGCCGAAACATCCCCTGAAATTTTTGTAGGTGATGGCAGCAAGCTCAGCGGGATCTTTTGCGAGGGCATCTGCAAGAGCATGGCCTATGTTCGGTAAATTAGCCGGGTGGTGGTGATTTTGTGGCAGAGTATGACTGAGGAGTTCGAGTGGCGGAAGCATATCTGGTGCATCTGTTTCTAGCAGAATTCTCTCAAGTGGGAGTTGGCGGAAAACTTCTAGCACCGCAGATTTTCGAGGGTGGAGGAAGTGTCCGGAAAATGAAAAGTATGCACCCAGCGGAATCAAGCGCTGGGCGATCTCCATGGAACCGCCAAATGAATGCATCAGAAAACGTGAGGGTGGGGGAGCCTCTGCGAAACAATCGAACAACGCCCCCCATGCTTTCAGGCAGTGGATCGTGACGGGCCGCTCGAGCTCGCGGGCAAGCTGAAGTTGCTCGATGAATACTGGACGCTGGATTTCTAACGATGGATGCGTGATCCATGTGTCGAGCCCACACTCACCTATTGATGAACGAGGAAATTCAACTAACAGATTTTTTAGCCTTTTCACCCAGCCGATAGTTACGGTGTGGGCATGCCATGGATGGACACCGAAAGCGGGCGATACCCACCCGCGTTCATCAGTCGTTAGATTTTCCACGGCTAACCAATCTGCCTCCTGAGTCGCATTGACAATGCAGTGAGAGACCCCAGCAAGTTTCATCGCGGCGATGATCGGCGCAGTCTCTCCGAGACGTGGGTCTTGGAGGTGGTTATGGGCGTCAGTCCAGCGAAGCATGGTTTTTCCGGTTCGCCCCGTTATTGGCCTCAGCGCACTCCGCGTGGGGCAACTTTTTTAGGGTTTTCGAAGGTGACTTCGGTAATCGATAAACGACGTCCGCTGTTGTTGGGATCACATGTTGCAACTTGCATTTTACGGAGAGTCCAGACGTTTTCGCCGATGTTCATGATGTCTTCGACCTCGAATTCCTTGACCAATCCGCCACTTTTATCGTGGCCACGGATGCGCATGAAGGCGCCGAATTTCGTGTGAACCCAGACGTAAACAACCTCATAACGTCCGAGCGAACCCTTTGGTTTATCGATGCGGAGTTTATAACAGAGTTGCCCACCCACCTCCTCGGTCGCTTCTAGAACTGGGTTCGGCCAGTAAAAAAAACGCAGAGCGAGGTCTTCGTATGTCAAATCCGTGCCTGCGATGGGTTGCACGATTTTTTCAGGCGGGAACCCAATGGTTTTGCCATCGATGATTTCAAATAGATTAAAATTTTGCTCACCAATTCTCATGTGAAAGATGCGCCACGGACCGTTGTTTTCCGCGAATTGAAACTGGATGTCCGTTCCTTTGAGAAAAAGCGTGATAGGGGTGCTCCCGCTGTTGTTGCGGAGTTTGCCGTTAAGGCCGCCGTCGAGCTTGGTGAGCGTAGCAGAAATGCGGGCACCTTCGAGAATTTGCTGGGCACTCGGTGATAGACTTTCCGCATTGGCGACGGATAACCATGCGATGACAATTACGATTGATTTAAAATTCATGCTGATAAGGTGGAGGATCTGCCGGATTCAACAAGCTTTGTGGCAGATACATTCAAAAAAAGGAACGACGCTGGGTAAATTTCAAAAAATTATTGTTTTGGTATTGATGAACGAAGGTCGGATGAATTGGATGGTGCGGGCGTAAAAAACGTCACAAACCTCTTTATGAGTCTTCGCAAGCAGTTATCTGACATCCTCCCAGCACTCCTTCCCGGGAACCCCGTTGATTCAATTAAGGGAACTGAGTTGATTCGCTTAACGCGCTTGCAACTCACTGGAAATTATTCAGATGCTTCACTCCGCTATCATTTCTCAATCATGTCGTGTGACCCGGCGTCGCCGATCGCTAAAGTAGAGAAGGGACAAGGATATTACCGCCGCAGTGCTCCGTTGCCGGCGCTTTCTGGGGCGCAGGAACTCTTGGCACTCACGCAGGGTCGGCTTGATGATCTGACGCCGGCGGACCAAGACATGGTTGACGGAGCGATGTTGCGGATTCGCAAGTTTCGTGCGGTGGTGACGCGCTATTTTGAAATCAATGGACGATTTCCGTTTGCCTTCCGACAGGCGTTCGGCAAGGACTCACCTGTTAGTAATTTGTGGAAGTATCCTGAACTGGTTCTTGTGGATTGGGAAACTGGGGGGACCGCGGATGAGGAAATGACTCTCGACGAGACGATGTTATCATTCAAGCAGCGGCTGGGTATCGCCCCGTTCCGGTTGCACGCGGCGCGCTTGAGAATTCAACCCTCGCTGCAAACCTACCGTGAAGATTTTTTCCAAACGCTGGCGGTTTCGATGTGGTCCCAAGGCGGTGAGTTGATTTACGCAGCTCCCATCGAGGACGAGGCATTGGCCGACAGTTTACGACGCCTGAGCGCGGCGTTTGGGGTGGGAGTGACATCATTTGGTTTGACCGAGGAGGTGCTCGAGGATCTGCCGCGGCCGGCCAATATCCTCAACGCTCATCCACGCGAAACCGAAGCAATCATGTCGAAACTCGACATCAACCGAATCGCCGCTCCACGGTCGCGTCCGCACCTCGATTGGGCGGCGCTGAGCTCGATGCGCAATGAATCGGAGGAGGCTGAAAAGCTGGTGCTCTGGTTGACTCGCTGCATCGATGGGCGCCGTGCAGAGGGATACAAGGAAGATTGATTTTCGCGCCTGTGTCTTGGACATTTCAAAGTGTGGCCATTGTTGGCTCTGGGGCTGTCGGATTGTATTACGGTGGTCGACTGGCCGCTGCGGGTGAAGATGTACGCTTCTTGATGCGCACGGATTTCGAATCGGTTTCTCGCAAGGGTTTGAAGATCGAGAGCGTCCATGGAGATTGTGAAATTCCAAAGTTAAACGCCTACCAAACGTCGGCCGAAATCGGACCAGTCGACTTGGTGATTGTGGCTTGGAAAGCGACCGCAAATGATCAGTTAGAATTTGTCTTGCCGCCACTGCTTCATGCGAACACCCAAGTACTGACTCTACAAAACGGATTGGGAAATTGCGAAGCTCTAGCAAAAATTGTTAAGCCAGAAAATGTTTTAGGTGGGCTTTGTTTCGTCTGCATTAACCGCGTTTCTCCGGGTCTCGTTAAACACACGGCGGGTGGACTCGTTAGCCTTGGCGAATGGCTACCGGACCACCGTGGCCGTGTGATAGAACTTGAAAAGCGCTTCAAAGCCGCAGGGATTCATGGGGTAGCGGTGGACAATCTCCAAAAGTCCCAATGGGAAAAGTTGGTATGGAATATCCCGTTCAATGGCTACTCTGTCGCGGAGGGCGGCGTCACCACCGACATTTTGTTGGCGTCCCTTGAAAGCGAAAATGAACTGCGAAATTTGATGCGCGAAGTGATCGAGGCCGCTCGTGCGCTTGGCTTCGACCTCAGTGATGAACTCATTGATTTTCACATCAACCGCACGCGTCCGATGGGTCCCTACCGTACCTCCAGTATGATCGATTTCGTGGAAGGACGCGAAGTCGAAGTGCAGCCAATCTGGGATGAACCTCTGCGAAGAGCAAAGCAGGCTGGCCTGGCGATGCCTCACTTGGCTAAGTTGTTAGCACGTATCCGTGATCAAGTGCAGCGACGCGCGAAACAGGAATGACCCGCTTCACTCGGAACGAGAAAGGCGAGGAATTCCACGTTTTAAAAGCTGGGCATCTACATCGCTCGAGGTGGCATCGTCTAGATAAACGACAATGTCTTCCCCAGTGAACTCGATGGAGTGACGCTCGCCGATATTGCCACGAAATGCCTCGATCAAACTTTTCATGTTTTTGATTTCTTTGCCATTCACCTTTCGGACGATTAGATTACGCAGGCTTTCGTATCCCACCGTTGCTGGTGTAGGAATTGATCCACTGAGGAAAACGATCCGGTCCACTTTGCCCTCGTACTTTTCTGGGTTTTGCATCGCATCCAAGAAGTCGAGAGGGGCCCGGACTTGCCAGTTTTCGCCATACGCTTCCAGCAAGGGTCGCGTGAGTTCTTGGAAGAGAAGTCCGCCAATGACTAGGTAGTTGGGCGCCTTTCCAAAGTTGTAACCTGGCACCAGTCGCGCACTTTCTTCTTCGCGGGTTAGGATCGCTTTTATTTCTAATGGATTTCCATCGCGAATGATAGAAAGTGTCACCGTATCTCCCGTGGATTTTTCCCCGCGGATGAGGTGTCCCCAAAATAAGCTGCCGTAGTTCGGGTGCTGATAGAAACCGCGGCGGTCGATCTGTTGACCATCGACGGCTAACAAGACATCGCCCTTTTTGACTCCAGCGGTCTCGGCGGCTCCACCTTTGCGCACGTTATGAATATAGATGCCCCCTTGGTCATCGGTGAGCTTGAGCCATTGCCGAAACGAAGTGTCTTCAGTTCGAGCGATAGAAATACCGAGGCTAGGAAATCCTTTGTAGTCCCCGTCGGCGCTTTCGAGCAAGAAGCGGGAAACGATATCTGTGGATGCAACCTCACAGATTTGGTCTTTTGAATTATAACTGATCAGGATACCCGCGAGTTTTTCTCCCTGCAGAACCGGTAGAGAATAGCTACTCGCAGCACTCTGCATGGATGCCTTGACGAGGTAGGTGAGGAATCCGTGACCTGGCAAAAAATTAGAAGTGACGTCGATGCTCTGGACGTTTCCAGAAGTGAGGAGTGGAAGTCCGTTGTCCTCGATCTGAAGCACTCCGAGAGTCTGGCCGATCTTGGGTGGAGTGGTAAGATCTAACGGATTAGTGTTTTCAAATAATAATTTTCCTTCGATCTCAGATGCTGGACCGAGCAGAGCGAGGTTTGCCTCGTAGTCGACTGCAAGTACCTTGGCTTGTGCGAAGAGCGTGCCGTCAGGACTTTCGAATTCCAAATAAGTCGAATCTGCAACAAGCTCAGATGTGGTTAGAACTCGTTGTGGTCCGACGATTGCCGCAAGGGCACGGCGCCGCGAGGGAGGGTTCTTTTCCCAAGGTTGGCCAAGGTTCCATGTCTGCTGCGTGGAGTTGATTCGGACCACGGAACGTCTGATATCCGCCTTGGGGGCTGTTTCCGCGGTAGCGGTCGGTCCCTGAGGCGCGGGCTCGGCCTTGGCGGCGGGCTCGGCCTTTTTTGGCTGGCAAGCGTTTAGGATGAGCAGCAACGGAAGAATGTGGCGGAGGCGCATGTGGCGAATGCTGCGTGGCGCGGGTTTGCTTGTAAACCATGGAGAAGGGATCGGAGGCGTTTTGGAGGCCGCGCCACCATCGAGCAAGAAGACACGGCTCTCACGGTCATCAAAAAGCAGCGCAACGAAACGCCCAAACTCCTCACTTACTC
Source organism: Verrucomicrobiota bacterium (assembly GCA_009885905.1). Taxonomy (GTDB): domain Bacteria; phylum Verrucomicrobiota; class Verrucomicrobiia; order Verrucomicrobiales; family Akkermansiaceae; genus Luteolibacter. Next base: position 850 of record VFJU01000276.1, on the reverse strand, counting down.
CGAGTCACCAGAAGCCAGTCGTTTCCTCAATCTCGTCACCCGCAGCAAGCACTCATCGACACAATCAAGATGAAGCCCGCGTCATTTCATGGAGCGCCCTCGGCGATGGCACCCCACCAAACTCTTGATCAAATCATTCGGCTCAGGCAACCAACGGTATCACGCGCGCACGAATCGCATCTGCTTGCTCATACTGCACCAACCGTAATTCATAGCGACTTTGGAGATTGATCCAAAACTGCGGATCCATGCCAAAGAACGTTCCTAAAATGAATGCGATCTCGGCAGTGATCGCCCGTTTGCCTTTGATGATCTCATTGATCGTCGAACGGGGAATTCCCGTTCGCCGCGAAAGCTCACTTTGGCTGAGCTGATGCGCATCCAAAAACTCCTCTTTCAAAAGAAGTCCAGGTGTCGCGGCTAACATGGCTTTTTGTTCAGGAGTCATGGTGGTTTTCATTTGATGGTAGTCTGTGATTTCGACGTCTTTGGAGTTTCCAGATTCCCAACGGAAGCAGATACGCCATTGATCGTTGATACGAATGCTATGTTGACCCGCGCGATTTCCCCTCAAAGTTTCCAAGCGGTTACTCGGCGGAACACGTAACGAATCAAGAGATGTAACAGCATCCAGCATATTGAGTTTGGTTATCGCACGATGGAGAAGATCGCTAGGGAAACGTGTTCTTTGGCCACGCCAAAGCTTTTCTGTTTCCTTGTCACCGAAACTCTCAATCACTGCTTAGAGCATTTTAAATAAAACTATAGCCGCAATGGGTAAACCAATTGGTGGCGTCTTTTTGGGTTACCTGTGAAAGAGCGTCTCCAATTGCCAAGAGAAGGGCTTCGT
>VFJU01000291.1 GCA_009885905.1 Verrucomicrobiota bacterium | reverse complement strand
CTGAGGTATGGAAGCCAGAACACTGGGACATCACCCGCATAGACTCGCAAATCATTGAAAACGATCTTATCGCCAGGGAACACCGTTGTTTTCTTCGCCCGTAACCAGTATCCAGGATCCTCAGAATCGTCGGTCGTGATGCCCGCGTTTTCTCCTACCAAAATCTTTTTTGTGCCCTGTTCTTGAGCGGTGAACTTATCTGCCTCAAGCAAGATCGGGTCCATCGACGCACGCATATCACTCGTATCAAATAATTTTTTCTCATAGAAATAAACCGTGCGCTCTCCACGTTGTAAAATATTCCCCTGATAGATACTAACATTGCCTTCCAAGGTTGCGGTCTTGGCGTTCACATCAACCAAAGCGGTGTCCGCAAATGCCTCCATTCCGTTATCGCCGGTAATTTTAATTCCCGGCCCGTGATAGCGCAGTCCTACATCTTTAACGCCCTCGATCAATCCACCACCAAAATTGCTAATATTTAGATTTTGCGGCATCGCAATCGGGGCAGCCCCGGGGAGCCCTAACGAAAATTCCATCGGTGGAACAGGGGTGATCGTGTCCACCGTCGATGATGCGACCTCTAGGTCCGGCAGAATTTGACCACTAAGTGGCAAAAGCAGCAGAGGAGAGATGATCCATGCACCAATTTTCAACACGTCGTGATAAGAAAACTACCGACTGCTGAAGTAAAGATCGAAAGCCCATCGCGGCACACGATAAATTCAAGTTTGCCTCGCAGAAAAATAAGCTAGTATTTAGGCATGATGCCAAACGAGCGTGTCGCTATTGTCGGAGTGACCGGGTTCATTGGTCGTGGTTTACCCAATCTGTTGGGAGAACTTGGATTGACCACCACGGGCGTCAGTCGCTCGGGAACGGGCGATGTGCCAGGAGTCGATGTCTGGCAGTCATCGCAGTCACTCGATTTTTCGGAATGCCACGCGGTTATCAATTTAGCCGGTGAGCGTATCGACCAACGGTGGACTCCGCACAACCGCCGCTTATTCCGAGAAAGTCGGATTGGCGTGACATCTCGAATCGTCCAATCCATCGCCAAATTATCGCCCGAAAAACGTCCAAAAGTACTCATCAACGGATCAGCAGTTGGAATTTATGGAGACCGAGGAGATGAAATCCTCGACGACGATGCCCAACACGGTGATGGTTTTCTCGCAAGTCTCTGCCGCGACTGGGAGGATGTCGCGATTGAAGCGGAATCACTCGGTGTTCGTGTCGTTCGATTGCGCACTGGGGTTGTCCTTGGAAAAGGTGGTCCCGCGTTTGAAAAGCTTCTCACTTTGTTTAAACTCGGAATCGGTGGTCGGCTTGGCTCGGGAGAGCAATGGATGCCATGGATCCACGTTGCTGATCTTCGCGCTGCGATTATACATTGTATCTTATCTTACGATCTAATTGGTCCAATAAATGGAACCGCCCCTAATCCAGAACGCAATAGAACCTTCACTCGTAAACTTGCTTCTGCTGTTCACCGTCCAGCGATACTCCCCTCCCCCGCTTTCGCCCTTAAATTAATCTTAGGCGACTTTAGTAGTGCACTGTTAGG
>VFJU01000350.1 GCA_009885905.1 Verrucomicrobiota bacterium | reverse complement strand
CTATCAGGATACAATCACCCGTGCGGAATTTGAACAACTTCTCACCACCGTCTTCACGACGGGAGACGCTTGGAAGACTTGTATCACCCTCAACGACGACGAAGCACAAATTCAGACCGGAAACCCATCGCCAGAACAAATTTTCACTCTCCACTTCGCCAAGTTAGATTCTACCAAGCCGATTCCTCGCCACTGGAAGACCTCGTCCGAGCGTCAACCTGCGGCACGTGAAAGACCTCTGACTGGCATCAAGATCGCTATCGACCCGGGTCACATCGGCGGCGCTTGGGCAAAGATGGAAGAACGTTGGTTTGTCGTCGGCAATGAAAAATCCGTTCAAGAGGGGGATATGACACTCCAGGTTGCTAGACTGCTCAAGCCGCGGCTGGAGGCACTTGGAGCCTCGGTCACCCTCGTAAGAGATCGGCTGGAACCCGTCACTCCCATTCGTCCGGATGCCTTATTGTCGCTCGCCCAAGATTCCACTGCCAACGAATCCCCACAAAAACTAGCCGAGCGACTTTTCTACCGTACCGCCGAGATCCGCGCTCGCGCCGATGTCGTAAACCAAGTCATCAAGCCCGACCTCGTACTTTGCCTTCACTTCAATGCCGAAGGCTGGGGAAATCCTAACAGCCCAATGCTTATCGACCGCACCCACCTTCATCTGTTACTCAATGGCGCTTACACCGATGACGAGGTCATCCTCGCTGACCAGCGGTTTGCTCTGTTAGAAAAACTTCTCCAACGCACCCATGAAGAAGAGGTACTCGTTGGAGCCACTGTATCTAAAACTTTTGCCGAAATCAGCGGGCTACCACCCTATATTTATCCGCTCACGTCCAAATCCGTGCGCCCCATCGCCGAGCAACCCTATCTCTGGGTGCGAAACCTACTCGCCAACCGGCTCTACAACTGCCCTGTCATCTTCATGGAACCCTACGTCATGAACTCCACCCTCGACCACGCACGCATCCAAGCGGGCGACTACGAAGGAATCCGCGAAGTCGCCGGAAAAATGCGACCCTCGATCTTTCGGGAGTATGCCGACGCCGTCGCTGAAGGCCTTAAGCGACATTACGACAGACCTCGAATGCCCAACGTGAAATGAGCGCGAGGTAGGAAACAACTTATTCAGTAGATAAAAACCAAAAATTGACGCAATTAATCAAAAGGTTGGCGTAAATAAAGCTAATATTCATTCTGACGTTTGACGTAGAGATTTTAGTTTTTTCAGCGTGATTCCTAATCTATCTCATCGACATGTTTTTCAGACATTTTTTCTTACTCCTCAAAGTCGCAGTCCTTACCCCATCGCTCTTCGCACAGGATGGTGGTCAACTTTACACCCTCTATTGTTCCGCCTGCCACGGAGCCGACGGCCTAGGAGCCACTGGCGGGGCCTTCCCTCCTCTAGCAGAAAGCTCGTGGGTCGATGGTGACCCCGACCGCGCGATCAAAATCGTGCTTAACGGTCTCAATGGTCCAGTCGAAGTGAGCGGAAAAACCTACAACCTAGAAATGCCGCCACAAGGCGCCATGCTGCAAGACGAGCAAATTGCCGCCATTCTAACATTTGTTCGTTCTTCATGGGGAAACCAAGCTCCAGCCATCACCAGCGCACAAGTGAAAGCGACGCGCGCCGCGAACACTGCGCGCAAAAACTGGTGGACCGCCGAGGAAATTCTTAAACTGCATCCGTTCCCGATTCAAAAAACTATCCTGACGGATCTAACGTCTCAAGTTTACCAAGGCGTATGGAAGTACGTGCCTGATTTCAAGACACTCAAGGCAAAGAACATTGAAGAAGAGCACGACGGTATCATATCCCTCAAAGATTCTTCATACGAAAATGACTACGGAATGGTTTGGGATGCAAAATTTGAAATTCCTACAAAAGGCGAATACCTGTTTTATCTTGATGCCGATGATGCTGGGAGAATACTGATAGACGATGAGCTGGTTCTTGAAATTCTAGGTACTGGGCCGCTAAATGGTTCTCGCGCCCAGAAGTGCATCATCGAACTCGACAAAGGATCCCACCGCTTTCGCGTCGAATACATTCAGAACCAAGGGAATAAAGGTTTAGCCATCGGCTGGAGACCCTCTAGCAAGAAAAAATGGAATTGGTTAACAGAACAAGTCGCCAAATCTCCAACCCTCCAAGAGCCCATTTTGATCGAAGCATCAAACGGACGAGCGGCGATCCACCGAAACTTCATCTTGGGCACAAGCCCACGCGCGATTGGCGTCGGATTTCCCGGCGGGGTCAACCTCGCGTACTCGGCAGATGACCTCGGCCCAGCGCTCATCTGGAAGGGTCCATTCATTGATGGTGCGAAAAAATGGCTCGAGCGAGGCACCGCCGATTCACCACCTGCTGGCGAAAAAGTCATCAAGCTCAGCGATGCCCGCAGTCTTCCTTCGCAAGCGCGGTTCCGAGGCTATAAGTTGGATGCACAGGGAAATCCTACCTTCTCGGTGCAAATCGGAAAACAATATCTGCTAGATTCTTGGCACGCAGAATCAGGTACTCTCGTTCGCAAGCTCACCGTCACCGGGGGACCACTCGAAATTAAAATCGCCCAACCACCCGGAATCAGCATCGAAGGTGCGGTTGGAAAGTCGGCCGTCAAGCTCAACCCAGACCAACCCGTCACCCTGACTTATCGCTGGAACTAACCATTTCTATCAATAGTCGATCACTGACTACCGCAAGCTATCGTAAAAATTTCAAACATATGCGCTTTTTCACTGCCTTCTTCCTCACCGTCACGCTTTGCCAAGCGGCGGATCAATCCGACTTCTACCTCCGCCAAGAAATTCCATTGCCACCCGGCGAGGTGATGGAGATCGGATCTATCGCGCTGATGCCTGAGCAAAAAATAGCGGTGACTACTCGCCGTGGCGATCTATGGATTTGCACTGGTGCTTACGGCGAAGATCTAACCAAAGTGACGTGGAAGAAATTCGCGCAAGGTTTGCACGAACCTTTGGGCATGTTCTGGAAGGCCGGCTGGCTCTATCTCACTCAGCGTCCGGAAGTCACTCGCTTGAAAGATTCCACAGGCAGCGGCGTGGCCGATACATTCGAGACGATTTGCTCGG
>VFJU01000405.1 GCA_009885905.1 Verrucomicrobiota bacterium | reverse complement strand
TCTCTTAACATCTGCTCCCAAAAAGGCCTTGGCGAAATCTTCGACGGCTCAGTCGGCGCGGGCACCGTGCTCTGGCCCTTCGGCGGTGACCGACAACTCACTCCACCCGACGCGATGGTCGCGAAGCTGCCTCTGCTAGAAGGTAACACTGACGTCTGCACCTACATGAGTTGGGGCTTCAACCCTAACATCTCTGCTTGGTCGCCTTTCCACGGTGCCCTTTACGCGGTCACCGAATCCGTCTGCAAAGCCGTCGCCGCAGGTGCACAACTCTCGGATATCCGGCTCACGCTGCAGGAATATTTTCCAAAACTCGGAAACGATCCCACTCGCTGGGGCTTACCATTCGCGGCACTGTTAGGAGCTTATCAAGCACAACACGGACTGCGCCTCGCCGCCATCGGTGGCAAGGACTCGATGTCAGGCTCATTCAACGATCTCGACGTCCCGCCGACCTTGGTTTCATTCGCCCTTGCTCCCGGAAAGGCAAGCCTCGCCCTATCACCCGAATTTAAAACGCGTGAATCGACCCTCTCATTTATCGAAATTTCCCGAGACGCAAATCACCTGCCAAATTTCAATGAACTCAGACAAGTCGCCGCCTCGCTGCATGAGCTGAATGTGGAGAGGAAAATTCTCTCGCTGCATCACATCGGCCAAGCCGGTATCGCCGCGGCATTGGCGAAGATGGCATTTGGAAATCACATCGGTGCGGAAATCAACACGACTCTCGACCTCAACAAGGAACGCTATTTCGGCTTCCTAATCGAACATACCGATCCACTGCCAGTAGAATTCAGCTCTCTGGAAATCGGCCACACCACCGAGGTCGCGACGTTGGTTCTTAACAACGAATCTCACACTCTAACTGAAATTCAAGACGCATGGATCAGCACACTGGAACCCATCTACCCGACACAACCGGCAATCCAGCAGCAGGATTTGAGAATCGCGAAAATCCCTCGCTTCACTGCATCTAAGATTCAGAATTCAGCATTTAAAATTTCACGCCCTAAAGTCGTGATTCCCAGCTTTCCCGGAACCAACAGCGAATACGACACCGCCAAAGCATTCAACGAGGCCGGAGCTAACGCTGAAATATTGGTATTCAAAAATCTAACATCGAAGCACATCGAGGAATCCCTCACTGCCCTCGCCACACAAATCCGCCAGGCGCAAATCCTCATGTTCCCCGGCGGCTTCAGCGCGGGTGACGAGCCAGATGGCTCAGCCAAATTCATCGCCACCATCATTCGCAGCCCTCGCGTGTCAGATGCCATCATGGATTTATTAAAAAACCGCGATGGCTTGATCCTCGGAATCTGCAATGGCTTCCAAGCATTGATCAAAACTGGGCTCTTACCCTACGGGGAAATCCGCGACGCGGACTCCGCAGCTCCCACGTTGGTGCACAACTCGATCGGCCGCCACATTTCCTGCTACGCCCACACCCAGATCATCAGCACACTTTCCCCTTGGCTTGCTAACAGCAACGTCAGTGACATCCACCGCTTACCAGTTTCTCACGGTGAAGGAAAATTTTTCGCCTCGGACGCCGTCATCGCAGATCTCGCTGCCAAGGGACAGATCGCCACGCAATATTGCGATGCGGACGGCGTGCCATCCATGGACATCGCTATCAATCCTAACGGTTCAATGTCTGCCATCGAGGGTATCACCAGTCCCTGCGGAAGAGTCTTTGGGAAAATGGCTCACACCGAACGCAGCGGTGACCGAGTGGCCAGCAACATCCCCGGAAATAAGAACCAGCCGCTATTTGCCGCTGGAGTTGGATTCTTCAAGTAACCCGTGATTACATTCATCCTTGGATGACCAAGAAATGCCATTGGTTCTGATAGAAAATAGCGGGTAACACAATCTTAAAATCGGTTTGCAACCCCACGCGAAACTTTGCATCCTTGTGATCCTTTGAGCTTACTCATTCACAGATCTTATTAGTATTTCCCATGTCACACCCAGAACAACCCCTAATGGTCATCGGGCATAAGAACCCAGATACGGACTCCATCTGCTCGGCGATCGCATACGCACACTACAAAAATGAAGTGTTAGGAATACCTGCGGTGCCATACCGTGCAGGAAATATCAATCCACAGACCCGATTCGTTTTGGATTACTTCAAGGTGCAGGAACCACAACTCCTAATCTCGATGTTACCCACTCTCTCCGACATCATGATCCCAGTGGAACAGGTGATCTCGCTGAAGGAGGACGACGCAGTCTCTAACGCACAACAAGTGATCACACGTGATCGGTTCGCATTTCTGCCAGTCACCGGCGAAGATGGTCGGTACGCTGGAAAAATTTCCGCATTACAACTTGCGAGCCTAATACCAAATCTTACAGAACTCTGCTGCAAACCTGACCGATCTATTCAGCTTCAGACGTTTTTTGAATCAATCTCTGGTCGGCTGATCATGGGAGAAATTCCTAAGTCGTTTCGTGGCAGAGTTTGTCTCCAAGGCCTCGCCGCCACGCCACCTGCAGGCGAACATCCATTGTTAGTGGTCCTGCCGGATGGCGGAGAATCTGGCCTGATTGAAGCCTGCAAACGCGGTGCCGACGTGATAGTCATCTGCGCCACCGAGACGCTCGCGGACAACATGACCGAAATGCTCCGCAACAAATGTGCCTGCGTGATTACCACCGCACGCTACGCACTGGATGTGGCCACAAAACTGTGTCTTTCCATACCACTGCAAGATTTCATCGAACGACAAGAGTCGATTTTCAGACCCTACAATCTGGTTCGCGAGGTCCAAAAAGAGATTCGAAAATCGAATGAAGGCGGGTTCATCGTCACAGACGATGACGGATTCATCTGCGGAGTCATCACCCGCCTCAGTTTCCTAACGCATTGGAAATTTCGCGTAGCCTTGGTGGATCATAACGAACTATCACAAGCCGTGGATGGCGTGGAAGAAGCCTCAGTGGAGGAAATCATCGATCATCACCGCCTCGGCTATCGTAGCACTGACCAGCCCATCACTTTTATCAATAAGGTGGTCGGCTGCACCTGCACGATCATCGCAGAGCTATTTCAAAACTCCCGCGTAGAACCACCGCTCAAGATCGCTGGCTTGATGTTGGCTGCAATTCTATCAGATACAGTGATCCTCCAATCGCCAACGACCACCCCACTCGACCGTGAAATGGCAAGTTGGCTAGCAAAACTCGCCCAAGTGGATTTACCCTCCTTTGGTAACAAAATGTTTTCCGCAGGCTGCGCGGTAGATGGCGTGAATCCAAAAACTCTCATCCACCAAGATCTTAAAATCTACGACGAAAGCGGTTGGAAAATCAGCGTGAGTCAGATGGAAACTGTCGGCTTGGAAACCTTCAAAGATATAAGCGAATCACTCGCCAAGGAGTTAGACCGCGCACGGGAAGAAGCGGCCTGCCAATTCAGCTGCCTCATGGTCACCGACATCACCAGCAGCACCAGTTTGCTTTTGTGCTCCGGAGAGGAAAAAATCATCGAGGCCATAAGCTACCCGAAAATTGGAGAAAACCTCTTCGAAATGGTCGGCGTCCTGTCTCGCAAGAAACAGATGATGCCTTACTTGGTCGACTTGATCCGGGGACTGTAATGCATAACCACCCCATGTGGCACGTCACACCTTGTAACTTGCCTAAACTAAGCAAGAAATGTCATTCTAGACCCCTAATTTCCTCATGCGATAATAAATATTACTTCATGGCACAAAAATTGCTTCTTTTCTTGTAGTTTTTTCGATACATTAGCGACAGCGAATCAATCGCACCCCCGCAATGTCCGATGTATTTCTAAAACAATCGCTGTCTCAACAGCAGACTCTCGCGCCACAAATGCGCAAGAGCTTAGAAATTTTGCAATCCAGCACCCTGGAATTGGGCCAATTGGTTCAACAAGCTCTCGAAACCAATCCGGTGCTCGAAGACATCACCGAGACAGTCTCACTCGACGACGATTCAGCGGATCCTGATGAAGCCGATTCGCTGGAATACATGAACGAAACCGACGACGATTGGCGGGACCGGTCGATTCTCGAGGGCAAGTCATCACCATGGACGAGCGACGATGAGGAGCGGCGCCAAAGGATCTACGATTCGATCGTCGCGCCCGAAACACTCCAGCAGCATTTGCAACACCAACTCGACCAATCCATGGTCGATCCAGAAGTCCGAGAATGCGCCCAAGCCATACTCGGTAACCTGGATTCGCGCGGGTTTCTTGACATGACATGCAAAGCTCTCGGGGTCCGAATGGGCTTCAAGCCCGACCATCTCGCGGCAGGATTGGCCCTCGTCCAGTCTTTTGACCCCGCTGGAATTGGTGCGTCCGGCATTCCCGAATCCCTTCTATTGCAGCTCGATCGTTCCAACGGGAAAAATACGATTGAGTATAAGGTCGTACTGAACCACCTCGAAGATCTCGCCCGCAGGCGCCACCCACAAATTGCCCGCGCCCTCGGAACCAACGTCGAACGCATCGCAGAAGCCGCCACTCGGATCGGACGCCTGACTCCAAATCCTGGCGGCGAATTCGACCCGACGGGTAATCCATATATTCTGCCAGATGCCGTGATTGAACAAGACGATGATGGCGAGTGGTACGCCCGCCTAACAGGTGAGCACTTGCCAAATCTCCGTATCAACGACTTCTACAAAGACATGATCGGAAAAAATGGCATCGATACTAAAGCACGCCAATTTCTCCGCGACCAAATCCGTGACGGGCGCAGTTTGATCCACGCCATTTCACTGCGCCAAGAAACTATCCTCGCGATCACCCACAAACTCATCGAGCACCAGCCGATGTTTCTCCGCAAGGGTCACCGTCATTTGCGACCCCTAACGATGAGCGACATCGCCGACGAACTCAACCTCCATGCAACGACGATTTCTCGAGCAGTCTCCGGAAAATATGTTCTAACTCCACACGGTCTCATGGAGATGCGGGCATTTTTCGCCACGGGCTACCAAACCACCAACGGAGAAGAAGTATCCAACGCAGGAGTGCGTGAAGCGATTCAACAGTTAGTCGGCTCGGAAAATCAAGAAAAGCCCCTTTCCGACGAGTTTCTCATGAAGTCACTGCACAAACAAGGGATCAAAGTCGCCCGCAGAACCATCGCCAAATACCGCGAACAACTCGGCATCCTTCCTTCGCATTTGCGAAAAACCTTCTGAACCAGACTCTTAATCTGGCTTGGAAAAGCGATAGTGCGAAACAATCCACTCATCGCCACCGCGGTAACCCCATAGCTCAGCGCACGCCATGAAAAACACCCGCCAATAAACCCACCACCGGGTTTGTTGGTCTTGCCCGTAGGTTTCGGCAATCAACGGCAAAAGCTCATCGCGCGCGGCATCCATCCGAGTCAACCACGCTTCCGAGGTTTTCTGATAGTGACTCCCACTGACTTGCCAATGCCCGACGATCCTAAGATGATTTTGAAAATAAAGTAACAGATCATCCGAAGGCATTTGACCGCCCGTGAAGAAGTAACGCGCCATCCAATCATCCTCGCCCTCCGCCTCGTAATGATAGGCGTATTCGCGGTGCGTAAAAATATGCACAAACAAGGCACCACCGGGCTTCAACCAACTAGAAATCCGTTCCATGAGCACCTCGTAATTTTTCATGTGCTCGAACATCTCCACGGAAACCACTCGGTCAAACACCCCATCACCCTCACCGGCATAGTGAATCATATTCGCAGTTCGCACTTCGACGTTTTTCAAACCCCGTACCGCCAATTGTGAATCAATATGGATTTTCTGCGTGCGCGAGTTTGACACGGCGGTGATCCGTGAATTCGGATAGTGTGCTGCCATCCAAAGGGTGAGGGAACCCCAGCCACATCCCAACTCGAGAACACGCTGACCATCTTGTAACCCAGCACGCTCACAGGTGATCTGGAGCATCCGCGCTTCAGATTCATCAATACCGGAAACCCCTTCGTCCCAATACCCTGAGCTGTATTTCATGTTCTTACCCAAAACGCGCTCAAAGAAACGCGTTGGCAACTCGTAATGCTGCTCGTTCGCCTCGTCCGTTGAAATAGCCACCGGACTCGAACGCAACTCCGCGACATGTTGCATGACCTTCGCCTGGCGCTGCTCACAATTGAGTTTTTCAAATGGAAGCAATGTTGCCGCAAGACGTTGACGAATGCCGATACGAATCAACGCATCCGGAATGATGCCCTTGGCGAGTATATCATTAGTATGAATCATGGTTGTTAGAAATTTTTGTTGTTTCGACGAGGCGGTAGAGGAATGAATGGACTGGTTGACTTTTGGTAACGTCGGTATGCATCACCCTTACGTGCAACTGCTGCGGCTTCTGTAGGAGGAATTCCCGTGACCTTGAGTAATAAAAAAATGATCACGCAAGGAGCATAAATCATCGCCCATCCCCAGTTAGATCCACATGAATATAGGTAAAAACCGAGCCAAATGACCGCCTCGAAAAAATAGTTGGGATGTCGCGAGTATCGCCACAACCCCTCTTGGCAAACGGATTTAGTACCATGGTCTTGAGACTTAAAGCGAGCCATTTGCATATCCGCCAAGCCCTCTCCTAAAATTCCGACGAGTGCGACACACAGACCAACCGACTCCCACCCGCTCCACGTCGTGTCTGCATCAACTGCAATGATCAGAAATGGTAATGCCAACAGCACCACCGAGGCCGCCTGTGCTTGGAAGAACCAAAAAAATGCTGATAGAACACGTCCTGACCAAACTTCCCGAAGTTTTACATAGCGGGCATCTTCTTCGGGATGAGTCCTTCGAATTCGCTTTTGCAGGTGCCAACCAAGCCGCGCACTCCATAACACAAGCAAGCCTGCCACCGCCCAATGTTTTGCGCAACTTCTCCCGAGAACCGTCAACCAATACACCCCAATCAAACCGACACCAAAAGCCCACGCCGCATCAACCCATGAGAAATTATCGCAGCGAGACGCTAAGATCCATGTTAGGAAAAAAAGCAACATTGCCACCGCACAACCGATCAAAAAAGCCAATCCACTGTTCATGATGTAAGCTCCTGTCGTCGTTTGATAGTCTCGGCCAATCTCGTCAAAAAGGGCATCACCGACAGTTTGATTAGAAATGCCGCCAGCGGCGCTACGATCAACCATGCACTCACCCCGTACCATGCAGTCATTCCAAAATCTCTCACAAATTGAAGTGGATCCACCTTGAATCGCTCGAGCAACTGTGGAATGGAGAATGAAATCAATGGAACCTGATACAGATGCTCTCCCATGCGGATGAAAACAAGAATCATCGCGAGGTGCAATGGATATACCAAAGTCTTAAATACGTGCAAAACCGGTTGATTGAGGCGGAGCATCCAACCCATTAGAAAACACACCAACGTGGTGGTACCCATGACAGGAAAAACTCCTAAAACGATTCCCAAAGAAATCGTCCACGCAATTTTCTGCGGAGAAACGCCACAAGTCAACTGACCAACAACCGGCCTCACCAGCCAACGCCGCCACCAAGTTTCTTTGGTTGTACTTACGCCCTTAAACATCTCACTCATTACCCCGCCCCTCTTCAAATCGGTGATGCAGCAGTGAATTATTCGGACGTGTATAAATGGCTTGGACTACCGAAATATTCCGTGTGGCAAAGGCGGCTTCACAATATTTTAAATAGTAATTCCAAGATCTAACAAACGGCTCATCAAATCCCAATGCGGCGACTTCTTCCTTCACCGAATTGAATTGATCATACCAAGTCGAAAGCGTACGAGCATAGTCGGCTCCCAAGTCCTCGAGATCGTGCATGAAAAGGTCTCCAGTTTCTAATAGAACGTCATTGATTCGTCCGACACTGAGCAAAAGAGAACCCGGAAAGATGTGCTTTTGAATCCAATCCACATTCTTCTTCAAACTGCGATAACTGCAATCCGGCACCGTGATCATCTGGACTCCTAACAAACCCTGTGGTGTCAGAACTTCCGCACATTTTGCAAAAAAAGACCGATGGTATTTATCTCCGACCGCCTCGAGCATTTCTATCGATGCGATTTTATCAAATCGACCAGTGATGTGGCGGTAGTCTTGGATTCGAATCTCGACTTGGCCCTCCAATCCCTCGCTTGAGATCCGTTTACGGGCGTAATCCGCCTGAGCCTCTGAGATCGTCACACCCGTGACTTTACAACCGAAGTGCTTCGCTGCGTGCACCGCAAATCCTCCCCAACCACAGCCAATTTCTAAAATATGATCTGTACGTTTGAGCTTAAGCTTTCGACACAACGCATCGTATTTTCCGCGCTGTGCTGCTTCGAGCGTCTGGGTTGCATTTTCAAAACGAGCACTCGAATACGTCATGCTTGGATCTAGCCATAACTGATAGAAGTTGTTACCAAGGTCGTAGTGTTCCGCGATATTTTTCCGACTCGTCTCCACGGAGTTCTCACGCCGCAAGTGTCGGAACCAATTCACAACCTTAAGAAGATTCACCCCAGGAAGACTTGCCGCCGAACTCTCCGCGCCTTGAAGAGCGTTCACATTATGCACAAACCAGGAAATCACCGCAGCAATGTCTTCGGTATCCCAAAGTCCATCGGTGTAAGCCTCACCCATACCGATGTTACCGTAAAACGCACAGCGTTTGAAGAATCCTGAATCGTCTCTCAGAATCACGCGCGCCGTGACAGGCGCACCCGGGGCACCAAAGTGGCGCACACGACCATCCGCATGTTCCAACCGAAGTCCTCCCACTGGCATTTTTTCTAACAACCCAACCACCATCCGTTCGGAAAATCCGTTCTTGGGATGTGTACAAGCCACGGATGGCACACACTCAGATTTGATTTCGGTGGTCGTACTCATGGGGACTTTGACTTTGAACTGGATTGCTGTCGCATCACATCTTGTTGTGCTTCGAGACGATCACTTTTACGGAAATAAGGCACCCGCCTAGCCCAGAGAAGCAGGGCGTGCCAGTGAATCAATCCAATAATCCGCAGCGACAAGAGTGGATATTTCAAAGCATACCAGACCAACCGAAACGAGGACAATCGCCGTCTAGTTCCACGCACCGAGCTTTGTAAAATTCGCTCGCCATCGGCATAATCGTCAATGTTGACCCGCCATTGATCACTCGGGACTCCAAGACGAAAATCAAAATCAATACTCGGATCTGAAAACGGCGAAACATAGAAGTTCTTTGCCACTCTTCGATGCCACAATTGATCATCACCTACCGAATCAATCGCATACAGTTTCATTTCCCTAAACGTGTTCACCACTTCTGCAACCACCGCAAGCGGAGTACCACTCGGCGCGAAAATATAATAAAATGACACCGGATTGAAGCCGTAACCGAGCGCACGTGGAAATGTCAGCAACTGGATTTTTACGTCTGCCGGAAAATGAAGCTCCTGTGTATTGAGCCAAGCGATTAAATTACCACGAATGCCGCCGGGCTTACCAAGATCGATGTGATCTTGATCGTCGATCGAGAACCAATTGAACCGGTTGTGACTGAATCCAAAAATACGATGACTCAGCCTTGGCAGGTCATCCAAGTCCACGCAGAACATAAAAACACGGTAATTGAATGCATGTCTCTTAGGCTTTAATCTGCTATGACTCACCAAACATTCGTAGAGTGCATTCATTCCCACGGATCCCTCCCGAGTAGCTCAGTACAAACATTCACCGCAGACCATAGTCCGTCTTCGTGAAAGCCATATCGTTGCCACGCACCGCAAAAAACACGTCCAGTTTTCGCTCCAGCCTGGTGCAGTTCCGGCAAGCGAGCTTGCGCCGATACTGCTGTTAGATCAAACAGCGGATGCTCATAAATAAGTCTCCGCTTGATCGAAGCCTCGTCAGGAGATGTCGGCGGGTTAATCGAAACAAAGTAGGATTCACGCTCTGAAACACCCTGCAACTCGTTCATCCAATAGTGGGTTGAATAACGGTTTTGCTTATTCTCGTCCTGATCAATGCGATAATTCCATGATGCCCAGCAACGCCGAGTTCGTGGCATGAACTTAGTATCCGTGTGCAAAACAGCTTCATTATTCTGATAGTGAAACCGACCGAGAATATCCAGTTCTAACGTCGTCGGATCGGCAAGTAACTGCAGCGCTTGATCACCATGTGCGGCGATCACCACATGATCGAACTCGAAAGGCTTTCCATCGTCCAGCATCAGGACTGATCCCCTCGCGGAACGAGTCACCGACTTCACCGGCGCACCGCGATGGATACAGTCGGAGAATGGTTGACTTAACTTTTCCACGTAGCATCTCGAACCGCCCGAAACCGTTCGCCACGGGTGCTGGGTGTCCAATCCAAGAAACCCGTGATTGTGCCAAAAACGCATCAACGTTTTAGCAGGAAACATTTTGATTCGCTCGGGAGGACTTGACCAAACCGCCGCCGCCATGGGTGAGAGATACCAGTCCAAAAAGTCATTTCCATATCCCCGCGCGATCACATATTCCATCAATGAAATATCTCCAAAGACAGGATTCGCCAGCTCCTCGATGGTTTCACGGTTAAAACGCGCAATCTGACCGAGCATCCGCCAATAGCGTGGACTAAAAAGGTTTTTCCGCTGCCCGAAAAGCAAGTTGACGCTTCCGCCATTAAACTCAAGACGATCCGCAACGTGGTTCACGCTGAAGGACATGGAGGTCGGCTTGGTGGCAACATTTAACTCACGAAAGAGACGCGTGAGGAGAGGATAAGTCACTTCATTATAAACCATGAAGCCTGTGTCTATAGGAATGACTTGGTGACCCTCATTGACTAAAACCGTATGGGAATGGCCGCCGATTCTATCATCTTTTTCAAACAAGGTTAAATCATAATCTCGACGTAAAAAATGCGCACAGGATAAGCCCGCGATTCCAGTTCCGACGATGGCAATCCTGCCCCGACTCATGCAGGATGCTGGTGGGATCCGAGAGCTACCTTGCCTTCCTCAATCACCACTAGAGGAACCGGCCTTAGGTCCCAGATTAAGCCAGTCCATGACAGTATTTTAAGACCATAATAAGTTAGATCCAACTCCCACCAACGAAACCCTTGCCTGACGGAATGCGGGTAACGGTGATGATTATTGTGCCAACCTTCCCCTAGAGTGATGATTGTCAGCAACCAACTGTTACGGCTATCGTCGTCAGTGTTATAACGACGACGCCCCCATACATGAGCGAGAGAATTGATGAACAAGGTCCCATGCAACAGCACAGTCGTACTAATGAAAAACGTCCAAACAAAAAACTGACCCATCGACACTCCAAGCGCTGGGAAAAATGTTTCAAGGACCCACCCCGTGCCCAACATGATCAACCCGTAAGCAAATGGCACGGTCTGGTCATAACGGTTTAGAAAAACCAATTCAGGAAATTTACTAAGATCCGGAATGCTCTTGTACGACGTGGGGAAATTTTTCATCGAGGTCAGCCAACCGATATGAGACCAAGCAAATCCACTGATCACAGGAGAATGAATGTCTTCCTCGTGATCTGAATGCTTGTGATGGTGGCGATGGTTCGCAGCCCACCACAAGGGACCCCGTTGCATTGAGCTATTACCTAACACCGCGAAAATGAATTGGACGGGTCGGGAGGTTTTAAAAGTCCTGTGTGAAAAATAGCGGTGGTAGAAACCCGTGATTGCAAACATCCGCACAACGTAGAGAAAAATGGCTGCGCCAACGGCAACGGGACTAAATCCAACCCAAATTACGGCAAGGCATCCGAGGTGAAGGAAAATAAACGGAAGGGTCCGCTGCCAATTAACTTTTTCGGGGAGATCTGCAGGGTCGGGTAGACCCTCGCGCCGAAAATCTGAATCAAGCCACTGGCAAAATGTTAGGACAAAGACACCCCAGACACCCATGGGTTTCTTTTCAGGCACTTGATGATTTGGATTCATAGTTTCAATCAATCAGTTAGCATTCAAACTTTTTCTGACATACCCAACCGCTCCCCCGATCACTGGAAGTCGACCATAAAAGTTTTTCCCTGCATCCCAGAAATCCTGATGGAACTCGACCTTACCTTCACGATTGAAGCGAATTTGGCTCATGCCCACCGAGAAAACTGGCTTACCACCCCCCACCAGCGGCGCAGCAAATTTCATGGTCCAGCGTATGTAGTAGTCATCTTTTGATCTAACCACATCATCGATGTCGAGCTGATAACTGGTCATCGTCTCGCTGGTTTTGAGAAAATAGGCTTCGATCTCAGCTGCACCGTGATGCGTCACCAATGTATCGTCCAAATAAGCATCCGCCGCATAAACTTGTAGCGCATTTTCACGAACAAACTTGGCATCATCTAGACCTTTCAAAAAACCTGTGAACCGTTTGAGCGCGGCCTTCTCGCCAGGGCCACCCGCAACCAATCCACTTGGAACAACCTTGTCCATGCCCGC
>VFJU01000249.1 GCA_009885905.1 Verrucomicrobiota bacterium | reverse complement strand
GGCGAAGAACGCCGCGAAGTGACCGAAGATGACGTCCGCGTGCTCGTGCCACTCAGCCGCGCTGCTGTGGTTTTTGAAATCGGAAAAGCTATTCAGTTAGGCAATGCTGCGCGTGCCATCCAGCTCATCGACCAACAACTCGAAGCCGACGAATCAGCCATCGGGATCATGCGCGCCTCAATCATCGGCGTCGTGCGAAACCTTTTTATGGCGAAATTGATCATCGATAAATTCAAAGTCCCCACTGGCAGTTACGGCGCCTTCTCCGGCGGCCTGAACCGCCTCGCTGAAGCCGACCGTGCATGGTTACCACAAAAAAAAGACGGTTCTGGCGTGAATGTTTTCCCGATCTTTCTCGCTTCAGACAACGCAAAGAATTTTGATCTTACTGGTCTCCAGCACGTTATGGAAGCCACCCTCAAAGCAGACCAAGCGCTCGTCACCACAGGTCTCGACCACCGCCTCGTTTTACACCGCTTGATTGTTGAAATCGCATCGGCGAGAAAAACTCCCGCCAGACGTTGATCTCTTTCTCGTCTTAAATTAAAAAGCCTGCCTCTTCACACCCTCACCCGCAGGTCTCTCACGCTCCACAAGGTGCCTTTTGCAGCGCTGGCGCTCCCTCTCATGGCCCGCGCTCCATCTTTACGCTTCGCGCTAAATCTCTCGCGTGAATTCGCAAACGCTTCGTTGACGAACTCTTTGCTGCCGATCACCGCACCGTCGGTAAAATATCTCACTCGGCAGTGCAACATCTTCGCCATCCCCAAGTCTTTTAATACGGTCTCGTTGTCTTTTTTTTCTAACATTTCTGCTGTGTTCATAGTAATTAAATTGTTAGGCTTTTGGTTGGTGGTTTTTTCTAACAACTCTGATCGTCCAGGTTTCCGCTCCAGAGCCATCCCCATATGGCGCCGGTACAAACGCGACACATCCAGCCATTTCTCCGACTCGAAACCCACACCTTGATCGCAATCATACGCTCGCACCAAGCCTTCTCGCGCCTTTTTCCCATTTCCCTTCGCCCCACCGCCCACCGCTTCGCCGTAACTGCTCCAGCGGTACTCTGCTGGGTCTTTGACTATACCAGCTCTAACTGGATTCAGATCGATGTACGCTGCCATCGTCCGCGCCGCCAAGCCGCTTTCTACGATCACGCTCTTGAATCGTTC
>VFJU01000422.1 GCA_009885905.1 Verrucomicrobiota bacterium | reverse complement strand
CGCCGACCTTATCGAAACTCGGTTTCAGGATATGCCGGATCAAGGTTTCCAAGCTGATGTTTTGCCCATCGGTCCATGCTTTATGAAAAATTGCCGCCACCAGCACCGCCTCCGAGCTTTGCGCTGTGGTCGTAATTATGCCGATGAGCGACAACAATGAGGAAACCGTGCTATCCAAACGCTCGCCTAACATTTCTGGATCATCCATCACCTCGACCGGCGGAACCTCGAGCGAACTGAGTATGGAAACAGGAATCCCCGCACGACTACCTGGAGTGAAAATATTGATATCCACTTTATCACGCAGGTTGGCAATACGCTCGGGACTCTGCCCCCATTCTGCTAGGCCATTTTTCCACGTTTCAGCGGTCTTCGCTGCATACTCGTCAGGGCTAATTCCTTTTTTTACCGCGTCATCCTCATTGATCCACGGACGAAAACTCTGTGCATCAAGATCCGGAAACATCAGCAGCAAGTTCGCGATGTCACCCTTGGGGTCGATAATAATGGCTGGGATATGGTCCATCGCCGCCTCTTCAAGCAGCGCGAGGCAAAGCCCGGTCTTGCCAGAGCCCGTCATTCCTAACACCACGCCGTGAGTCACCAAATCTTTGGAGTCATAGAGGATCAAATCATCAAGCACTTTTTTAGCTCCAGCGTCATAGCCACGCCCAAGATAAAACTGACCGATTTTTTCGTAATCCTGAGAAGAAATATTCATATCAACTCCATGCTGCAAATCCTTTAGAAAAACTCCAGCAGGAAGATTAACCCTCACTTTAAAACCATTTTGAAAATCATAAGTCGCCAAAACTTGCTGTCTCAGAAAGACTCATTCAAAGTCTCTATAAGAGCGCCCAAACAATGTCTTCCAAACTGACCTCCATCCCTGATTCATCTTGGCAAGTACGCTTCTCATCTCTGCTTCGAGAGCATGCCACAAAAGATGCCGCACACGATCTCGAACACATCCGCAGGGTCGTTACCAACGCCCAGCGCATAAGTCTCGCAGAAGGCGCTGACTGGCTCGTCGTGATGCCAGCCGCATGGCTGCATGACTGCGTGGTCATTCCAAAAACATCTCCTGACCGCAAACGCGCCTCTGTACTCGCCGCCCAACAAGCGATTGCATGGTTGGTGAAATACGAGTGGCCTCACGGCAAGTTAGATGAAATCAGTCATGCAATCGAAGCACATAGTTTTACGGCAGGCATTCCCCCTCGGACGCTTGAGGCGCAAGTCCTGCAAGATGCTGACCGACTTGATGCGTTGGGTGCAGTCGGACTGAGTCGTACCTTAATGCTTGGCGGAGAATTGCAACGGGTATTGTACGACCCAGCAGATCCATTCTGCCAGACAAGAAAACCTAACGACTCAGTCTTCACCCTAGACCATCTATACTGCAAACTGCTTACCTTGGAAGCCACCATGCAAACCCCAACTGGCAAACGCGAAGCCCGCCAACGCACCGAATTTCTCCAACAATTTTTAAAACAACTTCAAGACGAGATCACCTAACGTAAATTCTAAAGGTGAATTCTTAACGGCTTTTCAAGACGTCGATCGATCGCGGATGGCGTCATAGACATACCAGTCCTCTAATTTTTTCCTCGCCCACGGGTTCTTGCGCAAAAATGTCAGACTAGAGCGGATCGTCGGGTCGAACATGAAACAGCGGATTTGAATCTGATCCGCCATGCGTTCCCATCCGTGCCGCTCAACCACCGCTCGTAAAACCGTCTCCAACGTCACGCCGTGTAACGGATCATTTGGGTGAGAGGCGGATTCGGACATGTCTGGCAAGAATCTATCCACCCCCAGCCCAGAGTCGAGAAATTCGCTAGCACCCAAGCAGACCCCTTCAAAATTGACCTAAACTCAAACCAAACACCTGAACCATTTGCAATCCACCAAAAATTCGTCTTGAGCCACAGGGCGCGATGGAGAGACTCGCTTCGCAAAGCGGATTGCGATTGAGTCCGCAGCATGACTCATTTTGACTTAACACACTTCTCACAACGATAGCCCTACCCTTTCATGATTGAAAACCTACGCAAATACACTGGCCTCATCATCGTCGTCTTCGTCATTTTATTTATCAGTTTCTTCTTCCTCGACTCCCAATCAGTCAGAAATCTAAGTAGCGGCAACCCGATCCTCAAAATCGCTGGACGGACGTACAACGACAAAGAATTCAATACGCTGGGCAGCAGCTCACTTGAACTCACCTCAAATCTCGCACGCTCCGGTGACTTCGGTCTCTATCAATTTCTTATGGGCCTGTCCTCCGGTGCCACCAGTCAGAACGATGCCGCGGAAAAATTCTTCACAGGCCGTATGCTCCTCCGCCAAGCGAAAGAAGATTTTGGCGTCTTGCCCGGCGAGGAGGAAATCTCGGCCTATCTCCAGACACTCAAAGTTTTTGCCGGACCTGATCAGAAATTCAACTCTGATAACTATCGCAGCTTCATCGAAAAAGGCATGGGACGTCTCGGCTTGACCGAAAAAGATCTCCACGAACTCGCATCCGACGTGCTCGCCGCCAAAAAGATCAATGCCATCGTCGGCTCCGGCCTCGGTGTGGATCGCAGCACGATCACGAATAACCTAGCACTCGAAAACCAACAAATCACCGGCAACGTCGCCAAGTTCGAACTCTCACCATTCGAAGCAAAAATCGAACCCACCGAAGAGGAAATCAAAAAATATTGGGAAACCATTTCCGACTCCTTCACCACCGAAGCCCGCAGAAAATTCACTTATATCATCGCGAGCCCGGTCGCCACCGATGAGACCGCCGCTGATCCGGTAGCGCCTGAATCGATCGCAGACGCCGCCGCAAGCGACGAGGTAAAAAAGGCCGCCGCCAAAAAGAAAGACGAAGAAAACGCCAAACGCGCAACCGCTCTCGCTGAAGACCGTCGCAAAAAACAACTAGAACTCGACACCAAAGTTGACGACTTTCTCTTCAATCTCGAACAACAAGAAGGTGCCGGATTCGATGAACTTGCAAAAACGAATGGTTGGGAACTGAAAACTTCTGACCTATTTCCGCTCAGCAATGGCCCCAAAGACCTCGCGGTAAAAATTCGTTCCTCCAGTCGTCCAGGAAATGCCACCGACGCTCTTTTCCTTATCAAGGAATCGTCCGATCCTTTCTCAAAAATCTCCGAAGCGATTGCCGTTGGCGAAAATCAATGGGTCGTCGCTCGCTTGGATGAAGAAGAAAAATCCCGACCCAAAACCTACGCCGAAGCACGAGCAGAAGCACGCGCTCAATATATTTCCGAGAAAGCCGCAGAAGCCATGAAAACCGCTGCCACCGAGGCCGTGACTCGCATCAATCTGCTCCTTGCCGCTGGAAAATCATTTCCTGTGGCAGCCAAAGACGCTGGCATCGCCGATACCAAGGCGTTCACCGCTATCGTCAGCACCTACCGCCCAGACGAAGCCACCGAACCCAAAAACTTATTTGAAGCCTCTCGCAATCTTGATCCCGGAAAAATCGCCGACGTGATCACCGAATCTGACCGCGCTTTCATTCTCTACGTCGAAAAGCGTGAAGTCATAAAATCTGACGAAACTAACGCAAAAATTGATGGTGAAATCGCATCGCGCCTCAATGAAAACGAAACGCTCGCCTTCGCCGCCTGGATCGCCACTCGCACCGAGGACGCCAAAGTCGAACAACTTTACAAACGTTAATCCGAGATGGCGATCGATCGCCTCGATTGCTCTCTCATGCCAGACGATCTCCAAACGCTTTTTGATGACGCCAATGGCCACCTTGCCGTTGGTGAGTTCGACGAGGCCACCATTCTTTATAGAAAGTGTGTAGCGCTTGATCCCTCATTTTTCGACGGTTGGCACGCACTTGGCATGGCCCTTCTTAAAGCGGGTAATATTAAGGAAGCCATCGGTTGCGGATTGCAATCCGTCACACTACAACCCAACGACTTACTCGCGTGGACCAGCCTATCGCAAATGTATGTCCGAGACGGTAACATTCCAGATGCAGAGGCCGCCAAGGGTAATGCCCGCATCCTTTCGCTCGGGGGCAAAATCGTCAGATAGTCTTTACCAAGAAAGTTGGCGAAAGATTCCAATTCTTGCGCGACTGACCTCACCCGTGTTTCTCTCTGCCACAACTTTTCGCTTCGTTACTCAATAAAGATTTAAAAATCACAATTTTCTCCTGCATGTTTTTTCTTACCACTGCCATCGACTACACCAACGGCTCACCTCATATCGGTCACGCCTACGAGAAGGTGCTCGCCGATGTGATTGCCCGCTACCACCGCCTCCGTGGTGATGATGTTTATTTTCTAACTGGCGTCGATCAACACGGTCAAAAAGTCCAACAGACTGCAGAAAAAGAAGGTGTTACACCCGAAGAATTTGTCCAGAGAACCACTCAAAAATTTGCAACTCTTTGGAAAAATATTGGCGTTGAATATGACGGTTGGGCAGCAACCATCGACCCGCGACACAAGGCATGCGTGGCCACTATTCTAACAAATCTAAAAAACCAAAGCCAACTCTATAAAAAATCTCACTCCGGCCACTACTCGGTTCGCCAAGAACAGTTTCTACAAGAACGCGACCGAGATGAGACCGGAAACTTCGGTCAAGAGTGGGGCGAAGTCGTGGTGATCGAAGAAGAGAATTGGTATTTCAAACTCAGCGAACACACTGACTGGCTAAGAGGTTTTATTGAGAACAATCCCGACGTCGTTATCCCAGCATTTAGAAAAGCTGAGTTGCTCAACGCACTCGAAAAAAACTCTGGGATTGACCTCTGCATTTCCCGACCCAAGGAACGCTTGCAATGGGGAATCGAATTGCCCTTCGACAAAAATTATGTGACCTACGTTTGGTTTGATGCACTCATCAACTACATTTCCTTCGCGGGATATGAGGCGGACGCGGATTCTCAATTACCTGATTTTGCTAAGCTCTGGTCTGGCGACAACCGTCCACTGCATATCCTTGGTAAGGATATACTAATCCCAGCCCACGGAATCTACTGGCTCTGCATGCTTCACGCGATGGGCTTCACCGATGCCCAAATGCCTCGCCTACTCGTCCACGGATTCTGGAACAGTCGTGGCGGTGATAAAATGTCGAAATCCACAGGTAACATCGTAGACCCCGCTGAACTGGCAAATCAATTCGGTATCGAAGCTGTGCGCTACTACCTCGTCCGCGACATCGTCACCGGTAAGGATTCTGACTTTGATCTGGCTCGCTTGATCATGCTCTACAACACCGAGCTGGCGAACGAACTCGGTAACTTGTGCAACCGCGCACTCAACATGAGCCAACGCTTTACCGAAGGTATCCTCCAGAAAGGTGGACCATTGACACCGGACGACACCGCTCTGCAAGCATCTCTATCAGAATCCATCAAATCTTATCGGATCGCGATGGATGAGTTCGATATCTCAAAAGGACTCGAGATACTTAACCGCCATATCGTACACTGTAATCAATACGCCGAGCGCATGAAGCCAT